>SPBY01000696.1 GCA_004525825.1 Bacteroidia bacterium | reverse complement strand
GTTCCGGCTTCACCCTCCTGATCAGGGGAGAAATTGGTACCTGTGCTATCTGTGGCCTGTGCAGTCGGGAAGACTTTAATGACTTCCACACCATCCGGCGCTTGTTCCGTCTCTTCCACCACGCCCATGGCCTGGTACTCCTTCAGATAGTCGTTGCTCAGGTAGCCCGACACGAGGGAAAGACCCAGGATGAGTCCCCCGGCCACCATCAGCCAGTACTGGGAATTGGCCCGGGCACGAAGCAGCTCCTCGGTCACCTTTTCGGGCTCCTCAATCCTGGCCCTGAGATCGGTATATACCTTCAGGGAAGCAGCCATAATGATGCCCCCAAACAGCAGGAGCCAGGTGCCTGTTTTTACCTGCCAGCGACTGGTGAAGTAGGCCTTGCGTGCCAGCAAATCAAAGCTGCGGATCTCTTCCTTGAGCTCCTCGCTGCCGGGTTCAGTCTTTAGGCGTTCCACAAGCACTTCGATGGTTTTGCTTTCCAGCGGTTCGTGTTGCTTCATGTGCCAGAAGTTCAAGATCAGCAACAGGGCTACCACCCCGCAGAAGATCCCGGAAATAAGCATCACCCTGTGGGCCAGCTGTATTTTTTGTTCCTGATCCAGATTGTTTTTCATTCTTTCAGCTTTTGCCTTTTTACTTTTTACTTTTTACTTTTTACTTTGCCCTTTCACCTTTCACCTATCCACAGGACAATAATCCATGCACCTTCCGCAGGAGAAACAATCCCCCTTATGGGGTTCGTAGTCCTCCCGGCGACGGAACACCACCTGGTTCATCAGGCTGATGCCCAGGGCAAGCCCGATAAAGCCTCCCATGACGATTCCCCCTTTCCGGAACTTCTCGCGGATCACCCCGGCCTGATCCACCAGCTGCTCAAAGGTATCGCCCGATTCCAGGAAGGCCTGGATATCCAGATTTTCTTCATCCGCTCTCAATTCGGGTTGACTGATCATCAACTCGGCCAGGTAGACATCGGGGTGAACACGGCTCATAAACACATGGGATTTTGAACCGATCCATCCGCCCAGTACTGTCAGCACCGGAATCAGCGCTATGTAGAGAATAAATTTCTTCAGGTTCTTCCTGCTTACCTCCGGGGACCGGTAAGATTTTTCTACCGGTATCTCGATGGCATCGAAGGGACAGGAACCCTCACACAGCTTGCATTTGATACATTCCGAAGGGGTGATGGACAGGTGCCACTTTGAGAATTTCGACATCCATCCCAGCAGCACTCCGTAGGGACAAAACACCCTGCAGTAGGGCCGGGCATAGAACATTCCCAGCAGCAGGAAGGTGACCCCCAGAAAGATCATTAAAAAAGGTCCGTCCATGCGGAAAATGCCCACAAAAGGATCGTAGCGGCAGATGATGAAATCGCTCCCGGTGGCCGCAAACAAAACCGCCAGGGCCAGGTAAATTACCGGGATAAATCCAAGGGTTTTCCGGATCCAGCTGGGGATCGAAACGGGATTGATCACTATGAGGTCCTGTATGACTCCCAGCGGACAGGCTGCCGCGCAGAAGGTGCGCCCGAAGAAGAGCGCAAAGAGGAGAGGCAGGACAAAAAAGAGCAGGGCCGTGATGGAAATGGCATAGCCCGGATCAAATATGGACAGGGCTACATTCTGGATGGCCCCGATGGAACAGATACACCCATCGCGGTAAAATCCGAAATAGATCAGTGAGAAAACGGACAGCCAGAGCAGTCCGCGCCTGGAGCGTTTTTTCACTGCCAGCCAGGAGGCCAGGGAAAGTACAGCCAAAAGCACCAGCACATCGAAATACTCCAGGGCCATGGCCCTGGGCTCGGGAGTGGTGGGATCAGGCTGAACGTATCCGGAATCAAACTCGGGTTTTGGAAAGCGTTGCTGGGCCTGCAGGAAATTACCTGTCAACAACACAAAAAGAAAGAGTATAAGAGCAGGGTTGGGGATTCTCTTCAGCATATCAACTCTCCTCCTCCTTTATCCAATCCCCCTTAATCTTGTATGGTTCATCGGCCGGAACCCGGCTGATGGCATCGTTGGGACAGTTGCTTGCAATGGAGCACTGGTTGCAGTTGAGACAGAGATTGTGCCGGATCTGCAGGTGGAGCGATCCGTTCCCGAAGG
>SPBY01000127.1 GCA_004525825.1 Bacteroidia bacterium | reverse complement strand
GTGTTCAGCGCGAAAATGGAATTATGAAGGAGCATAAAGATCCCTATGTACTGGATGCAGAATTGGTCAAAGCAGCACCGGACAATTTCAGACAAAAGCTAAAATTCCTCGGACCAGGATTTATCCTTTCGGCTTCGGTGGTTGGGTCGGGAGAACTGATTGCCACTACTTCACTGGGGGCCAAGGCTGGTTTTGTTACCCTCTGGGTGATACTTGTCAGCTGCCTGGTTAAAATAGTATTGCAACTTGAGTTTGGCCGTCAGTCCATCACACGCGGGATTACCTCCATGAACCTGATGAATGAAATGCCGGGCCCGCGCTTCGGAAAGAAGAAAGTGAGTTGGGCCGCCTGGTCCTGGCTGGTGTTATGGATATTTAAGCCACTGCAATTAGGTGGGATCATCGGAGGTGTGGCCATCATCCTGAACATTGCCATTCCTGCCCTCTCTGTGGCTACATGGACCATTTTGGCAGCTTTTGTGGTTATCACGGTAATGTTGTTCGGGTTTTACGAGGTGATCGAGAAGATCTCCCTGGTCTTTATGGGGCTTTTTACGGTCTTTACCCTGCTGGCCCTGTTCATGGTGCAGAATACTGAATTTGCGATCACCTGGCCCGACATTGCCGAAGGGCTCTCTTTCAGGTTGCCCAAGGGTACAGTGGGCTTTGCCTTTGCCGTCTTTGGTCTCACGGGTGTGGGAGGGGATGAGATTCTATCCTATAACTACTGGTGCATCGAAAAAGGGTATGCACGCTACGCGGGAAGGCAGGAAAACAGCAATCAATGGAGAGAGCGTGCCCGGGGATGGATCCGGGTCATGTACATGGATGCTTTCCTCTCCATGATAGTATATACGGTGGTCACCGCTGCCTTTTTCCTGCTGGGTGCATCCATCCTTTACCAGCGGGGCGATCTGCCCGAAGGCTATCAGATGATTGAAACCCTATCGCGTATCTATACCGATTCTGTGGGGCCAGCGGCCAAAAATATTTTCCTGATCGGATCCTTTGTGGTGCTCTTTTCCACCCTCTTTGCGGCCCTGGCCATCCGGACTCGTGTATTCTCAGACCTGTTTGGGGTGGTGGGCTGGATCAACTTCAATGACCTGAAAACGCGCTTACGGACCATCCGGATCCTGGCCGTGGTTTTTCCGGTATTGTGGACGATTGCATTCCTGGTAATTAAGCTACCGGTGCTAATGGTCACTATTGGGGGGATTGCCACCTTTGTGATGCTTTTTATCGTGGTGATTGCTGGTCTCTGGTTCAGGTTTAAATCCGGAGAAAGGCCACTGGGGCCGGGAAGGATCTATAAAGTTCTCCTGGTCATCTCTTGTGTGGCCATTTTCCTGGTGGGGATTTACGGCCTCCTGAAACTTTTTTAAAGCGCTTCTTTTCGCCCGTCGTAATCCTTCCTGCCGGATTCGGGGGACAGGGGGAATTTCACAGGTTTGTTGTCGCGGGTGGAACGGTAAATGGCGGTAAACAATTCCACGGTTTTGCGTGCCTCTTCGCCATTGACCAATGGTTCGCGTCCCTGGTCCAGTGCCTCCAGGTACTCCTCAATCTGAAGCCGGATAAAGTACACCATGGGATTGACCTTTTCAAACAGAGCATCGTCTTCCCTGGTGAACTCCTCCAGCAAATGTTCCTCACCGGGTATGGTCCAGAGGTCGTTTACCGGAGGCTCTGTAATGGGAGCCATCCCTGCAATAAACATGGCACCCCCTTCGGTTTGTACGCCCACCGAGGCTCCATTCTCCCCGTGAACCTGGATCTTTCCGAATATTCCCGGCTTCTGTGAGTTAGAGAGTACGATGTTCCCGATGGCCCCGTTTTTAAATTTTACGATGGCCAGTGCCGTATCCTCCACCTCAATGTAGGGGTGGTTCAGGTTGGCCCAGTGCCCGTATACTTCATCAATCTCACCCATGAGCCAGCAAAAAAGATCCAGCTGATGCGGAGCCTGGTTGACCATGACTCCACCACCTTCCATGTCCCAGGTACCTCTCCATTCGTCGGACTCATAATAGGCCTCATCTCTCCAACCCAGCATATTGATGGTGCCCAGCACCGGTTTCCCGATCTTTCCCTGGTCCATGGCATTTTTTATCCGAAGGGTGGGAGGGTACCAGCGACGCTGACTGATCACACCCAGTTTCAGGCCGGTGTGCCGAGCCGCCTCGATCATGGTATCACAATCCTGCAACGACGATGCAAGTGGTTTCTCCACCAGAACATGGGCACCTGCCTCCAGCGCTTCCACAGTAGGTTCCAAATGATTGGGATGGGGGGTACAGATGATCACCAGGTCCAGTTTACTTTCCCTGACCATGGAGGTGATGTTGTCAAAAGGAGTGGCTCCGTATTCGCTTGCAAAGACTTCGGCTTTAGCCAGGGTTCTTGAACAGGCGGCCGTAAAGCTGGCATTGGAAATTTCTTTCAGGGCATCCGCATGCAGGCGGGCGACTTTGCCCAATCCAACGATGCCCACTTTATAGTTATTCATTGGAAGGTTGAAAGATTATTGAATATACAATATGCAGCATGGAGCCGGAAGCTCCAGGGA
Source organism: Bacteroidia bacterium (assembly GCA_004525825.1). Lineage (GTDB taxonomy): Bacteria > Bacteroidota > Bacteroidia > Bacteroidales. The sequence continues at coordinate 5,009 of SPBY01000127.1, read as the reverse complement.
GGCGTCGGTTTCGGAGAGCAGCCCACTGTCCTGATCGATGGTGTATAGCCTGATGTCATTGGATCGCTCTCCTGCTGAAATCAGGTAGCGGCCCGAAGGATCCAGGTTGAAATCGCGGGGCCAGAAGGGTACCTGTTCCTTCACCTGGATCCGTGTGATGGAACCATCCTCAGCAATGCTAAATACCGATATACAACTGTTTTCACCACGGGTGGATGCATAGACGAATTTTCCATTGGGATGCACCCTTACCGCAGCCGGGTATTTCATTCCTTCATGGCCGTCTTCCACAGTATTTTCGGTATTGATTTCAAGCAGCCTTCCTTCCGATGAATCCCAGCGGCAGGCGGTCAGGGTGGAATTCAGTTCATTGACCACAAAGAGATAATTGCCTTCAGGATGAAAAGCCAGGTGACGGGGACCGGAGCCAGGCGTCAGGCTGAGAAAGGGCTGGACAGGATTGGGTGACAGTTGTCCGGATGAAGGATCGAATGCGTATATCATCACCTTGTCGGTACCCAAATCGGGAACCAGCAGGAAATTCTGGGATGGATCGAGCATCACCTGGTGGGCATGGGGCCCACTCTGCCTGTTCTCTACAGGTCCGCCTCCCTCACCGATGACCACACTTGTGGCTGTCAGGATCTTCCCCTCCTCACTCACAGGAAGGGCAGAGGCATGACCGCTGGAGTAATTGGCAGCAAAAATATAAGCTCCATCCTGGCTACTATGGATGTGGCATATTCCTCTTCCCATGCTGGATTGGGAATTGATAAATTTCAGACCAAAGTTCTCCGAATCCACAGCAAAAGAAGTGACCGACGAATACTTCTGTTCGGGATCAGAACTCTCCTGGTTTATGGCATATATGTGCCCAAAATCAGGAGAGGCTGCCAGGTAAGAAGCTCCGGCTGCCCCTGAAAAGGAATCCAGTATGGCAAAGGTCTTCATTTCTGTATCCAGTTCACACAGGAAGATGGAATGTTCCTGCTGTCCGGAGGACCCCACATAGAATTTTAGACTTTCTGAGCTTTGTGATTGCCCTGAACAAGAGAAAAGTGTGAGTGCAGATAGAAACATAATACCTGACTTAATGGTGAAGTTTTTCATTTTCATAATCCAGTTTTTCTAACATTATAACATTCTAACTTACTTATAGGAGACGGGGACTACCTCTTTTTCCAGATAGTTTCAATCTCTTCAAGGGTCTTCCCTTTAGTTTCAGGTATCAGTCTGATCACAAACCAGGCGGCGATGAAACCCATCAAGCCATAGATCCAGTAAGAAAAACCATGGTTAAAAATCCTGGTGAGGATGGTGCTTTCGTTCATCATGGGGAAGGTCCACGAGATCATTAGGTTTGCAATCCACTGGGAGGCTACCGCAATGGACATGGCTCCTTTGATGCTGTTGGGGAAAATCTCCGACAGCAGCACCCAGGTCACAGGACCCCAGCTCATGGCAAAGGCAGCGGTGTAGGTCAACATGAAAATCAGTGAGAGGAGTCCCACCTGGTTAAAATGGAAGGAGAAACCCAGTGCAAGCATGCTTACGCCCATGGCTACTGCCCCAAAAATCATCAGGGGCTTGCGACCGAGACGGTCCACGGTAAAAATGGCTACCACTGTAAAAGTCATGTTCACCAGTCCCACAATGATGGTCTGCACCAAGGAGGAATCATTGCCAGAACCCATGCTTCTGAAAATATCCCCTGCATAGTAAAGAACCACATTGATTCCAACAAATTGCTGGAAGACCGACAGAAGGATTCCAATCACGATGACCAATCCGCCGAAAGAAAGCCATGGTGCCCTTTTGGCCTTCAGGGACTCTTTTATTTCCGAAAGTACCCTTTGGGCATTGGCCGGATTTATCTTCTGAAGGAGGGCCAGCGCTTTGTTTTCCTGCTTTTTCAACACAAGGAACCTGGGAGATTCCGGCACAAAGAAGAGCAGGACCAGAAAGAGGGCGGCAGGAATGGTTTCAGATCCGAACATCCATCGCCAGCCAGTGACATTGATCCACTCAGCAGCCTGTCCTCTGGCAATGAGATAGTTCACGAAATAGACAATGACCATACCAAAGATAATAGCGAACTGGTTCCAGCTTACCAGTTTACCACGTATGTTCGCAGGCGCAATTTCTGCTATGTACATGGGCGAAAGCATGGAAGCCAGTCCCACGCCGATTCCACCAAGCACTCTGTAAAAGATGAAGGAGCTGATGGTGGCCAGACCCATCAGATTGAACTTTTCAGGCATGGCTGAACCCAGTGCGGAGATCAGGAAGAGGATGGCGGCTAGCATCAATCCCCTTTTCCGGCCCATGCTCTGAGAGATGTATCCACCCACGGAACCACCGATGATGCATCCCACCAGGGCACTGGAGATGGTAAATCCCTTGATGGAGTTCCCCAGTCCCTCGGTGAATACATTCTCCCCCCTTAAAAAGAAAGAATAGAGTATTACAACACCCACAAGCCACAAAATTCCGCTGAATATTAGTCCTTTCATTTTTCCAAACAACTTGATAATGAAGCTGGTGACCAGTGCTACCACAATTACCAGGCAGATGCTTACTATCCCCTTGAACTGGATGATGGTGGCTGTGGCCAGTGCCGGATCGCTTTCAAGGGGAGTGATAAAGAACTGCCTGAGTGCTTCTGTGGCACCATTAATGACAGCAGTATCATACCCGAACAGCAGTCCACCCAGGGTGGCTACCAGGGTCAGTGCGAAAATTACAGGAGGTATGGAGCGGCGTGGTGAGTTGTTTGTCATGGGTCCTATTTGATGTATTGATTAATAATCGATTCGAAGAGCTCCTGTTTCCCTGAAATCTGTTTGGGTTCGCCATTGGCCCTTGCCAGAGCACTCAGCTGCTCCAGGGTAAGTTCCCCATTTTCAAACTTCGCCCCTTCACCCTTGTCAAAGGATGCATAGCGATCCGTCTTCATCTGGCTAAAGGGTGACTTTTCCAGTAGCTCCAGGGTGATCTCAAAGGCGCGGGCAAAGGTGTCCATTCCTGCAATATGTGCAAGGAAGATGTCTTCCAGATCCGTACTGTTCCTGCGGGTCTTGGCGTCGAAATTGATTCCACCAGTGGAGAATCCGCCAGCCTCGATGATCGGGAACATGGATTCGATCAGTTCATAAAGGTTGATGGGGAACTGGTCGGTATCCCATCCATTCTGGTAATCTCCCCTGTTGGCATCGATAGAGCAGAACAGTCCGTTATCCACGGCCACCTGCAGTTCATGCTGGAAGGTATGTCCGGCCAGGGTAGCGTGATTCACCTCGATGTTCATCTTGAAATCTCCCGCCAGACCGTATTTATTCAGGAAGCCGATCACCGTGGCAGTGTCAAAATCATACTGGTGCTTGGTGGGCTCCATGGGTTTGGGTTCAATGAGGAAGGGTCCTGTGAATCCTTTGCTCCGGGCATAATCTTTAGCCATGTGGAGAAACTGGGCCAGATGCTCCTGTTCTCGCTTCATATCTGTGTTCAGCAGTGACATGTATCCTTCTCGTCCTCCCCAGAAAACGTAATTTTCACCACCCAGAGCGATGGTGGCATCCAGTGCATTTTTCACCTGTGCGGCGACCCAGGGAAGTACATTAAAATCGGGATTGGTGGCGGCACCGTTCATGTAGCGGGGATTGGAGAACACATTGGCGGTACCCCAGAGGAGTTTTACCCCCGAGTCGGACTGCTTCTGCTTGGCGTATTCCACCATGGTCTGCATGTTGGACTCATATTCATTCACCGAAGAGCCTTCCGAAACCACATCGATGTCGTGAAAGCAATAATAGGGTGCTCCGATCTTGGTGAAAAACTCAAAGGCTGCATCCATTTTGTTTTTAGCCCTGGCAATAGCATTTTCTCCGCTTGCCCAGGGAAAGATCTGGGTACCCGGACCGAAAGGATCCTCTCCGGTTCCGCAGAAGGTGTGCCAGTAGGCAATGGCGAAGCGAAGATGCTCCTTCATGGTTTTGCCGCCAATCACCTTGTTTTCGTCATAGAATTTGAAAGCCAGGGGATTGTCTGAGTCCCTGCCTTCGAAGTTGATCTTCCCGATTCCCGGGAAATACTCTTTGTCACCTAATAAATAATCCATTTCCTTGTATTTAAAGTTTATATCATACAATATGCACCATTCCTATCCACTAACTATTCTTGTAAACATTTAGCAAGCACTTCAGACCACTTTCCGAAAGCTTCATGATACAGATCGGTGTACTTGTGGGTGGGTTCCACCACCAGCATCTTGTTCAGGTTTTCAAAGGCTTCCTGGAAGGATCCGAAGGTACCTGAACCGATGCCGGCTCCATTGGCTGCCCCTATGGAACCATCGGTGTCGTATAGTTCGATGGTGGCACCCGAGATCTCTGCCAGGGTATCTCTGAATACCGGGCTCAGGAACATGTTGGCCATTCCGGCACGAATGACTGTGGGATGGATTCCGATCTCATTCATGATCTTTATGCCATAATGCATGGAAAAGGCCACGCCCTCCTGGGCGGCACGCACCAGGTGAGAGCTGTTGTGGATATTGAAGTTGATGTTCTTCACAGTGGCTCCCACATTCTTGTTCCCCAGCATTCTTTCAGCTCCGTTCCCGAAAGGCAGCATCAGCAATCCGTCTGAACCTATGGGTGCGTCCATGGCAAGATCATTTAGAGCCGGGTAATTCATCTCGCGCTGGGCCAGGTGCTGTTTGAGCCAGGAGTACTGGATTCCCGTTCCGTTGATGCAGAGTAGTACTCCCAACCTGTTTAGTTCAGGACTGTGATTTACATGGGCAAAAGTGTTGACCCTGCTCAGTGGATCGTACTTCACTTCATCGCTTACTCCATATACCACCCCCAAGGTACCTGCTGTGGCAGCTATTTCGCCAGGATTCAGAACATTTAGAGAGAAGGCATTGTTGGGCTGGTCGCCCGCGCGGTAGGCAATCTGAATGCCCGGGACCAATCCCAGTTCCTTGGCAGCCCTGGCTGAGAGGCGTC
>SPBY01000017.1 GCA_004525825.1 Bacteroidia bacterium | reverse complement strand
GTCTGGAATTTATGGATGGACATGGTATATACGTTTATATCAATAACAGGATAGTTGCAAAAGGGTTCATAACAGCGACCTGGGGTCTGTCACAAGCCCGGTAATAGCTGCCGCGGCTGCGGTCATCGGACTGGCCAGCATGGTTCTGGCTCCGGGTCCCTGGCGCCCCTCGAAATTCCGGTTGGAGGTGGCCACAGCCAGTTTCCCTTCGGGTATTTTGTCGTCGTTCATGGCCAGGCAGGCTGAACAGCCGGGCTGCCTCAGTTTGAATCCGGCTGCTTCCAGGGTCTTCGTAATGCCTTCTGCATGTGCCTGTTTCTCCACCTGCCTGGAACCCGGAACGATCCAGGCGGTCACTCCATCTGCCTTCTTTTTCCCCTTAACGAAGTTTGCCACTTCCCTCAGGTCCTCAATCCTTCCGTTGGTGCAGCTGCCTACAAATACATAGTCCACCGGAGTTCCCTCAATGGGTGCTCCGGCTTCAAAACCCATGTAGGAGAGCGATTTTTTAAAGGATTCCCGGGCGGACTGATCAATCTCTTCAAGGTGTGGAATGCTGCCCTTGATCCTGGTACCCATGCCGGGATTGGTCCCGTAGGTGATCATGGGTTCAATATCGGCCGCATCGTAAACCAGTTCCTTATCAAACACCGCATCATCATCGGTGTGCAATTCCTTCCACTTCTCTACCGCTTTTTCAAACTCTGCTCCGGCAGGTGCAAATTCCCGTCCCTTCAGGTATTCAAAAGTGGTCGCATCCGGTGCAATCAGCCCCCCCCGTGCTCCACTTTCTATGCTCATGTTGCAGACAGTCATTCTTCCTTCCATGGATAGGCTGCGAATGACCGAACCGGCATACTCAATAAAGTAACCCGTTCCGCCACTGGTAGAGATTTTTGAAATAATGTATAAAATGACATCTTTGGCTGTGACACCTTTGGACAGTAATCCGTCCACCGTAATCCGCATTTTACGCGGCTTGGGCTGCAGTATGCACTGGGTGGCGAGCACCATCTCCACCTCTGAGGTCCCGATGCCAAAGGCCACACTGCCGAAGGCTCCATGAGTGGAGGTATGGCTGTCGCCACAAACCATGGTCATTCCGGGCTGGGTGATCCCCAGTTCGGGACCAATCACATGAACGATGCCCTGGTAGGGATGGTTCAGTCCATAGAGAGTGATGCCATGCCTCTCACAGTTCTCTGTAAGTTTATTTACCTGGAAACGTGAAAGCTCATCTTTGATGGGCAAGTGCTGATCGATGGTCGGGACATTGTGATCGGGGGTGGCCACTGTATGTTCGGGACGGAATACGCTGATCCCACGGCTCTCAATACCTGCAAAGGCCTGTGGACTGGTCACTTCGTGAACCAAATGCTTGTCTATGTAAAGAACTGAGGGTCCTCCTTTGATCTCTTCCACCACATGGGCATCCCAAATCTTGTCAAATAGTGTTTTTCCTGCCATTTGTATCAAACTGTAAGGTAAACCGCAAATGTAAGAAACTTCTGCTTCAATTTGACAAAAAATAAGGGGTTTTAATTTCAAATTATCACATAATATGGTTCCGGTTGGCATAATCGGAAGATATTGGGGCTTATCCTTGATTTTTATATCTTTGAATGTATGCGTTTTTAACTCGGTTCCATTTATGAAATCTTTTATAGTTTCTTTACTGGGATGGGTATGCTTCCTGACATGGCCCGCTTCCCTGCAGGCCCAGGATGCGCCGGGCCCCGATCATGTGGTGGATACCATCGATACCTCCGCCGATATTTTCGAGGATCCCTTACCCATGGAGATTACCCTCACGCTTGATTTGAAGCTTTTCCAGAAGGAAAAGTATAAGGGAGAATATTTGCCAGTGATGTTTCATTACAGGTTCAATGATACTCTGACCCTGGAAAAAAGCATGAGGATGAAAGCGCGTGGCAACTTCCGCCGGCAGTACTGTTCTCTTCCGCCATTCTGGTTGAATATCAAGAAAGCAGGAGTCCAGAATCAGAATCTGCAGGATATAGACCGGATCAAGGTGGTCACCCATTGCAGTGGGGGAAAGGGTTCTGCTGACAATGTATTGAAGGAATACCTGTGTTACAAGGTCTACAACATCATCTCTCCGGTGAGTTTCAGGGTGAGGCTGGTGAAGATGCACTACATCGATACCGGCCGAAAAAACAAGATGACGGAGAGCTGGGCATTTATGATTGAACCGGAAGAGTTGTTGGCCAGACGGCATGACGCTTTGGTAGTAAAGAAAGATGATATTCCTATGGCATATACGGTCCCGGAGGAGATGGATCTTGTGGCCCTTTTTATGTATATGGTAGGAAATTCTGATTTCTCGATAACTGGCAGGCACAATGCCAAACTTCTGGGATTTCCCGGCTTTGGAAGTAAGGGTTACACCCCTGTGCCTTACGATTTTGACTATTCGGGTCTGGTAAATGCCAGTTATGCGGTCCCAGGTGAAAACCTGGGGATCCAATCAGTAAGAGAGCGCTACTTCCTGGGACTATGCAGGGAGGACCAGGCCTATCAGCTTGCCATCGACCACCTGGCAGGGCACCGGGAGGAAATCCTCGGTATGATTCAGGAGTTTCCCCACCTGAACAGCCAGGTTAAGGATGAGATGATAGCTTACCTGGAAAGCTATTTTATAGAAGCGGAGAGAAGTGGTTTCATTCAGTCTAGCCTGAAGTCCACCTGCCGTTAGATCAATTTCTTGCCTTTTTCCTCTCTCCTTGCATCATTTAAACTTTTTTGTGGCTATTTTTGTCGAATTGTTATTAAATGACTCGATATGCTAACAGTTCATAAGATAGGTGGCTCCTCCATGTCCAAATTTGAAGATGTGCTCCAAAACATTGTGATTGCCCAGGCCCCCGGAGGATTTTACTACAACCGGATTTTTGTTGTTTCGGCCTACAACAATGTTACCAATTGGTTGCTCGAGCATAAAAAGACTGGCGAACCCGGTGTATATGACTTTTTTGTAAAGAGCAGGGATTACAAGCAGGCTCTGGAAGAATTGCTGCGGAAACTCATTGACATCAATCATGGGCTGAAAGGAATCAAATTGGACCTGAAGGTAGCCGATGCCTTTATCACGGAGCGGTTGGAACAGTGCAGGAACTATCTGGTGAGCCTGGAGGAAGTGATGGCATCAGGCTATGTAAATAAACAGAATATTTTGCTGGCAGCCAGGGAGATCCTGGCATCCATAGGGGAAGCACATTCTGCTTTCAATTCGGTGAACATCCTAAAAAACAATGGAGTGGAATCTACTTTTGTGGATCTCTGCGGTTTCCACGATGCAGAATACCTGACCATTGATGAGCGGATACGACGTGCTTTTTCAGACATCGACTGTTCAAGTACCGTTCCCATAGCCACCGGTTATACCAAAGGGACAGAGGGGATTATGAGGGAGTTTGACCGGGGTTACTCGGAAGTTACCTTCAGCAAGATTGCGGTGGAGGTGAAAGCCGCCGAAGCCGTGATTCATAAAGAATATCACCTCTCCAGTGCCGATCCGGCTATTGTGGGAGTGGAAAATTCAAGGCCCGTGGGTGCCACCAATTTCAATGTGGCCGATCAGCTGGCCGATATCGGGATGGAGGCGATTCATCCCAAAGCCTCCAAACCACTGGAGGTGGCAGGAATCAATATCAGGATCAAGAACACCTTTGAACCCCACCACCCCGGAACACTTATTTCAAAAGAGTATGTGGGAGAGGAATCCAGAGTGGAGATCATATCCGGCACAGATAAGGTGATTGCCCTGGAGGTGCATGATCCCTTTATGGTGGGACAGGTGGGATATGACATGAACCTGATGAAGGTGATTCAGCGACATAACATTTCCTACATTCTGAAAGCGACCAATGCCAACAGCATCACCATGGTGGTATGGGAAAAAGATATCACCCCGGCCCTGGAAATAGAACTGAAAGGACTCTATCACAAAGTCACCATCAAAGAAGCAGCCATGATCTGTGCCATGGGTACTAATTTAACCTATCCGGGTTCACTGGCCAAAGCTGCCATGGCCTTGTATAAAGGATGTGTCAATGTGGAAGCGGTCTCCCAGTCAATGATGCAGGTGAACATGCAGTTTGTCATTGGGCGGAAGGACTACCACAATGCTATTATAGCTCTGAACCAGGCTCTCTGTTTGGAAGGATGACAGTAGGAGGCGGGCATTTGTTAATTGTTCTTGCCTTATTAATCCTGGCTGGCTGGTTTCAGTCAAATCACCTTATAAACTAACCAACTAATAAATACAAGATAGATGGATACCAGACCCAAACTCCGTTTTCTGCCCATCCTCCTGGGACTTTCAGTTTTATTTCAGCTGCAGGCTCAGGAACAGGATTCTACCGAAGCACCCCAGAGAGAAGATGCTGTACGTATCTTTATCGACTGTTCGAGATGCGACATGAATTACATCCGGGAGGAAATCCCCTATGTGAATTATGTGAGGGATGTGAAGGAGGCCCAGGTCTATATTCTGGAAACCAGTGAGACCACCGGCAGTGGAGGAAGGAAGTATACCTATGCCTTTGTGGGTCAGGGGGAATTTCTCGGCAGGAACGACACCCTGGTCTACTCCAGCCGTCCCGACGATACCAGGGATTATGAGAGAATCTGGCGTACACAGATGTTAAAGATGGGACTGATGCCCTACGTGGCAAGTTCTCCCCTTTTCAAGGAAGTGAATATCTATCCCAGCGAAAATGTAGAAGAACAGGTAGTGGAGGGCCGATGGAACAACTGGGTGTTTGAGCTTGACGCCGAACCCAATTTTGAAGGGGAGGAAACCCTGAAGGAACTCTCCCTGCGCAGCTCGGTATCAGCCACCAAGATTACCCATGACTGGAAACTGGAACTTGAGTTTGACCATCGCTATACCCGAACCAAATACACTTACGACGATACCCTCTATACCAATTACAAGAGTTACCGGGGCCTGGATGTCCTGGTGGTGAAAAGCCTGGGAGAACACTGGTCAGCGGGGATGAGGTCCCAATTGCTCTCCTCAAGCTATAACAATATTAGTTTTTCATTGGAAATAATGCCCTCCCTTGAATACAATATTTTCCCCTATTCCAAATCTACCAACAAGCAACTGAGGATTCTATACGGCATTGGGAGCTCCTACCGCATGTATTCCGACACCACCATCTATAACCAGATTGAAGAATTGCTATGGCAACAATCACTCCAGGTAGCCTATGAGGTGAGGGAAAAATGGGGATCCATCAACGTCTCTCTGGAAGGATCGAATTTCTTTCATGATTTTTCAAAGAACCGACTCGAGCTAGGTGGCTTCATCAGCATTCGGGTTCTGAAAGGCCTGTCAGTGAGGCTAAGGGGAGGAGTGGCCCGCATCAATGACCAACTGTCGCTGGTGAGGGGCGAGGCCTCTGAGGCAGAGATCCTGCTGCAACTTCAGGAACTTGCCACAGGATACAATGTGGAGGGCGAGATCGGGATCACTTACACCTTCGGATCAATCTACAACAACATTGTGAATCCCAGGTTCGGGAACGGAAGAAGATTTTTCTAGCTCCTTTTAGGGTGTCACTGGGTTTACGTTACCCACTCCACTTACTTCTGAGGTGACAGAGGGATCGCCCATATAGAGAACGTTACCCACGCCCGAGATCAGCACATCCAGGGAAGTTGTCACATTCACCTCGCAGTTTCCTGCCCCGGAAATCCGGATGGTACAATCGTTCACTTCCATATCAAAGGCACTCACATTTCCGGTTCCTGTGATGAGGATGTCCAGTGCCTCCTGCTTTGCTCCTGCCAGCTCAAAATCAGCTGCCCCTGTGATGGATACAAGTGAGACTGTCGGAATTACGATACTGGCTGAAATCTCTTTGGTAGTATTTACTGTATAGTCGGGTTTGAATCCAATGTGCAGGATGTGATCTTTCACCTCGTAGGTCATCACCTCGAGGATTTCCTGCTGAGCATGAAGTTCAACGAATTGTGTTTCGCCGGTGACAATATCCACATTGCAGGTTCCGGTAACACTTACCCCTTCAAAATCAGGGACATCCACTTCCATGGACATCACATCGCCCGTACCTAAAACAGTCTGGTTGCTATGCCAGTCGCAGGAGCTCAACAAGCATCCTGAAACAATGCTTATGGCTAAAAATCTTATGCTTTTCATTTTGTTTTTGTATTAAAGAGTGGAGGTAAGCCAAAAAGTTGCATGCTGTGACAAAAAAGCTTCGATTTCTTTCTATCTTCAACAACTTATTTTAAGCCCCCGTTTCCATGAATTGTTCACCCAGATCATCTGTAGTGGCAATCTTCCTTCTCTTGTTTCTGGCTTTGGCCTGTAAGAACCAGTCGGATTCAGTGGAGAGTAGCAAAGTGGAATCCTCTCAGAAAGCCCCTACCCAGGCACCTCTTCTGGTAGCGGACCCTGTTTCTGAGGATCAGCTGAGACAGGCTTCCTATGAAGGAAACGGGGCAAAAGTGAAGGAATACCTGGAGCAGGGCGTGAACGTGAATGCTGAGGATCCGGAAGGTCGCACTGCTTTAATTTTTGCAGCATTCAATGGTCATTCGGAGATTCTCCTGGACCTTTTTACAGCCGGAGCCAAAGTTGATAGTCGCGATATGTTGGGAAGAACCGCCCTGATGTACGCATCCACCGGTCCTTTCCCCGAAGCGGTGAAAATCCTTTTGGATAAAGGCGCGGAACCCAATGTGGTGGATTCAGATGAGCACTTCACGGCCCTGATGCATGCTGCTGCAGAAGGACAACTGGAAGTAGTAAAAGTATTAATGAGTCATGGTGCGGATCATACCCTGAAAGATATCGATGGGGACGATGCAGCCTCCTTTGCTCAACAGGCAGGACATACCGCTGTGGTGAATTATCTGCAGGGGGTGCATTAAACCAAAGTTCTATAGGAAAGTCCAAGGACGAATAAAGCATAAGAATAAGCATAACTGAATGAGATTAAATGCCCCAGCGGCTCTTACTACAGTCGCACTTGTTTCCCTCTTATTCTGCGTCCCCGTTTGGGGACAACAGTTATCTGCCGATTATCAACCTGGATATCCTGAGCTGGTGGACCGGGCATACGGACAGGACCAGGAACTGGTCAACGGGATGCAGTATTACAATCACCATCCCCGGAGCCTTGGCAATCCTTATTTGCTGGAGGGTTTTGTGCACCAGGGTTCTGTCAGCATCCGCGGAGTGATCTACAACAATGTATGGCTCAAGTATGATATTTACGCCCAGCAGGTGGAGGTAGAATACCGCACCTTGAACGGGGCAGATAACCAGGTGGTTCTGGTTGGGGTCAGGGTGGATGAGTTTCGGATCGGGGAGCATTTGTTCAGGAACCTTAGTTTCAATGGTGAGCCGGAACTATTTTACCAGGTGATTGGATCGGGGCGCATGATATGCTACATCAGCTGGGAAAAAAAACTAATTCCCAGAGTAAGTGATTCAAGGTTTACCGAGGAGTACACTGCTCCCAAGAGAAAATACCTGCTGGAGTTGGATGGGGAGATCAGCGAATTCCTGAGCAAAAAGGATTTTGTGAAGCTCTTCCCGGAAGACAACAGGAAGAAGATGAAGAAGCTGGTCAGACAAAATAGTATGCAATTCCGGATTGCTTCCCCCGCCCAACTGAACCTGTTTCTAATAGCTGCGTCGAACCTGTTAAATGAGGATCAGCAGAGATGAACAGGGTTTTACTCATAGCTGCCTGCCTTTTGATCCTGGTGCCCGCTTCACTGCCGGGTCAGGAAGATGATCTGCGATTTAGCGGCAACTTCCAGGATGTTCCCTTCGAGGACTTTGTAAGCAGTGTGGAGGAGCAAACAGGAGTCACCTTTTTTTACCTGGAACCATGGATTCGGGGGATCAGGGTTACCGTCTCCGGTGAGGAGATCTCCCTGAGACGCACCCTGGAGCGGACCTTGCTGCCTGCCGGATTGTACCATCACATAGAGGATAATCGTCAGATATACCTGACCCAACAGCAGCCCCTGGTATCCAATCTGCCCGATTACAGAGGGGAAGAGGATAGTTCTGGATTGTCCGGTGAAGGGGAATCCGGTTCCACCATATCGGCCGAACAGAGATATATCGATGGCAGGAAGGCCGGGATTTTGGAGACACTGCAGGTGGGAACCCGGGCCGAAGGAGAGGGCAAAAACGTAGCGGTGTTAAATGGCAAAATCACCGATATGGAGACAGGAGATCCCATGATCGGGGCCACCATCTATTTCGAGGAATTGAGTAATGGGACTGCTACAGATTTGGATGGCCGCTTCAGCATGGTGGTCAGGCCGGGCAAATACACCATTGAATTCAAATGCATGGGCATGGAGGACCGGCATAACTATCTGGAGGTCCTCTCCGGGGGTGACCTCTATATCACTATGCAAAAGAGTGTGATTGCACTTACCGAGGTAGTGGTGATGGCCAACAGATTTCACAATGTGAAGGGGACCCAGATGGGATTTGACCGTCTCAACTACAAAGTGATGAATGATGTGCCCGTGGTAATGGGTGAGAAAGATGTGCTGAAGGTGATCCAGATGCTGCCAGGAGTGCAAACCATAGGAGAGGGCGCTGCCGGGTTTAATGTGAGGGGCAGTGCAGCGGATCAGAATATGATTTACATCAACAAGGTACCAGTATATAACAGTTCCCACCTCTTTGGATTCTTCACTTCCTTCAGCCCCGACATTGTCAAGGATTTCACCCTCTATAAAAGCAACCTGCCTGCCTCTTACGGTGGACGGCTCGCTTCGGTGTTTGATATCACGGCCCGCCAGGGCAACCTCAATAAATATACGGCCCATGGAGGGATCAGTCCGGTCACAGGCCGCCTTTCGGTGGAAGGGCCCATTAAAAAGGGAAAGAGCTCGTTTATTCTTGCCGGTCGTTCTACCTATTCGGACTGGTTACTGACCAGGCTGGAGGATCCGGCGCTCAGGGATAGCAAAGCAAACTTTTACGATGTATCGGGCATGCTCACCTGGGAGCCAGGAGATAAGATGCTGATCAAGGCCTTTGGATACTACAGCCACGACTATTTCAAACTGGGGACCACCAATCAATATGACTATAACAATGCAGGAGGATCGCTGAACATCAGACGAAGGATGGGTTCCAGGGTTTCGGCCGATCTGGCCCTGGTCTATGGCACTTACGATTTCACAACCATCAATGAGCAGGTGGCCTCAGAGGCGTGGACCCAGTCCTTCAAGATCGACCATTATGAAGCCAAGCTGGACATGACCTGGCTCTCCCTAGGGAAACATAGACTTACCTTTGGAGGGAACGCCATTCTCTATGAGCTTGACCGGGGAAAGGTATTGCCTTACGGGGATATCTCCATACGGGCTCCCTTGGATTTGGGACTGGATAACGGACTGGAAACTGCAGTCTATCTGGCCGATGAAATTGCGCTCACCCCTCGTATTACCCTCTACGGCGGGCTCCGTTTCTCTACCTATATGTCCCTGGGTCCTGACCAGGTGCAGGTCTATGGGGAAGGAATGCCCATACAGCCGGGAAGTGTGGTGGAGGTGATTGATGCTGCACCTTACAAGGTGATAAAGACCTATACCGGGCTGGAACCCAGGGCAGCACTGAATTTTATGCTTGGAGCCAATAACTCATTGAAAATTAGCTACAACAGGGTCAACCAGTACATGTTTATGCTGAGCAATACCATTGCCATATCACCCACCGATCAGTGGAAGCTGGTCGACTACAACATCACTCCTCCTTACGTGGATCAGGCTTCACTGGGTTTTTACCAGGACTTTCCCAGGGGTGGGATAAATACTTCCCTGGAAGTCTACTATAAAAGCATAGGGGATGTGGTGGATTACCGCGACGGTGCCAACTTCATCAGCACCCCACATGTGGAACAGCTGACCCTGCAGGGTGAACAGGAGGCCTATGGTATTGAGGCCCTGTTTAAGAAGAATGTCGGCAAACTGAGCGGATGGATAGCATACAGCTACTCCAGGTCCACCATGCTGGTCAACTCTCCATTGCCCGGCGAGCGAATCAATTTTGGAAAGCCCTATCCTTCCAATTTTGACCGCCCGCACAATCTGAGTGTGGTCAGCAATGTGAAGCTGAACCGCAGGCTCAGTTTTTCGGCCAACCTGGTCTATAGCACGGGCCGGCCGGTGACTTACCCAGTTTCCATTTACTACCTCGATGGAATACAATTTGTCGATTATTCAGCCCGGAACAGCTACCGGATCCCGGACTATTTCCGGGTGGATTTCTCCATCAACCTGGAGGGAAACCTGAAGGAGAGAAAGCTGTTCCACTCTTACTGGATGGTCAATTTCTACAATGCCACGGGAAGGAAAAATGCTTATTCCGTCTATTTTCAGAACGACGAAGGCACCATCAACGGGTACAAACTTTCCATTTTCGGTCAGATGGTGGTCACCCTATCCTGGAACTTTAAATTGGGGAACTATGCCAGCGAATAAAAACCCTATCATATGGATTCTGCTACTGGTATGCAGCTCCTGCATTGATCCTTTTGAGCCAGTAATTAATGAAAGCCAGGAAGTGATGGTGATCGATGGAATGGTGAGTGACCGGCCCGGTTACTACGAGGTAAGAGTATCCACATCCTCCCCTTACAACAATCCCGGATTTCAGCCGGTGGACGGATGTGTGGTCACCTTGGAAGATGGCCAGGGAAACATCCGCTTCTATGACATGGCTGGTCAGGGAAAGTACAGGGCCTGGCTGGAACCGCCTTTCCTGGCTACAGGCAAGGTATATGCGGTGGAGGTGACGACCCAAAATGGTACAGTGTATCGCTCTGAATATGATACTCTCCTGGCTTGCCCTCCAATCGACTCTCTGTACTATTTCGAACAGACTTCAGGGGGCACCGACCCCAACGATATCTGGAACGGTATTCAGTTTTATAACGATGTAAGGGGCGGCGTGGTAGGCACCAGGAACTATCGCTGGAGAGCCACAGCTACCTGGGAATATCATGCACCCTATACAGCACAATATATATGGCATAATGGTGGGTCTGTTCCCAATATTGTGGATTCTGTCCATGCCTGTTATCTTACCGAGACCATTGAAACGGTCTATGCTGCCTCTACCCAGCTGCTCACAGAAAACAACATATTTCAGAATAAATTGCATTATGTTTCTGACCAGACACCCAGCCTGTCAGAAAGATACAGTCTGCTTTTGGAACAGCACTCCCTTACCGACCAGGCATTCACCTACTGGGAAAAGATTGCCGCACAGTCGGCCAGTGGAGCCAGTCTTTATGAAACACAACCTGCAAGCGGTCAGGGAAATATTTACAGGGTAAACTCAGACGCAAAGGTCCTGGGTTGTTTCTATGCCACCCAGATCCAGGAAGAGCGGATATTTGTGGATAAGCACGACCTGGATTTTGCGGCACCAGCCTATACCTGCAGGCTGGATACCCTGAATGATAACAGCACATTTTTATTTGACAAGTACTATTATCTTATTTCCCTGCAACCGCTGGGTCCTGGACCGGCCTGGCTCGGAGGGCTTGATAAATGTTTTAATTGTACCCTGCAGGGAGGAGTTAATGAAATCCCCGATTTTTGGTAGATGAGGAACAGATCACTTCCATATCAGGTTTTGCTTATGGCGATCCTACTGGGGCTGGCAACAGTTTCGCTTATTGCCCAGTCGCCATATGATCCTAAATTTGCCCCAGAAGCAGAGAAGATTCAGGAACAGGTTCAGCTCTTTAGCGATAGAAATTTATATGCAGTGAACGAGGACATCCATTTTGTGGCGGAACACCGGGTGGAAGGAGTTGTGCAGAGCAGTTTCTGGAGCAGTGTACTCTATCTAGAGCTGGTGGCCCCCACAGGAAACCCGGTGGCTCAGGGAAAGTACCTGCTTTTTGGAGGAAGGGCACAGGGGACACTCCAAATTCCCGCTTCTGCCCTTACGGGAGATTATTACCTGAAATGTTACTCCCGCTTGATGCGGAACCGGGGTCCCGCTTCGTTTTCTTACCTCCCTGTGAAGATCATCAATCCCTTCCGCTCGGAAGTGGCGGCCCATGCAGGGGAGGACAATTCTTCCGGCATGTTGCCCAGGGTCCCTTACCGCGAGGGGGGTATGGAATGCAGCACCGGTTCTGAGGTCTATAATCCGGGTGAGGAGGTAAATGTACTTCTTACTGGCACACTGCCTGCCTACCTGGAGCAGCTTCGCTGTTGCCTCACAGTAGTTCCGGAGGGGGCCATAGATCTTAGCGGGGGACAATACATCGTGCCGGTCGGTAAGGTGGATGAGGAAGCCTACCAGGTTTCTTTTCTTCCCGACCTGGGAAGTGGGGTGTCGGTGTCGGGAACCGTGGTGGATGCTGAGCAAAAGCCGGCGATTTATGCCACGCTTCATTTCTCCCTCCTGGGAGAATCGCCCGACTATTTTGCCACCATTTCCGATGAAAATGGCAGGTTCATTTTTACCACCCCGTCCGGAAAGGGACAGCAGGAGTTGTTTGTAACACCGCCGCGGGTAGACGGGACCACCCTGGAGGTAAGGATTGATCAGGAGTATGACTCCCGTCCGCTCTCCCTTCCCTGGGAAAAGTTTCAGCTATCGGAAAGTGAGAAAGAGTTGGCCAGGAGGACCTCCCTGAATATGCAACTCTCCAAAGCCTTTATTTCCGGGATACCTCTTCAGGAATCTGCAACCCCGGAACCTGCAGCCCGGGAGCCCTCCAAGGGCACCAACATCCCCTTTTACGGAACCCGGGTAAAACGGCTGCTGATCGATGATTATGTAAGACTACCGAACCTGGAAGAGGTCTTTATTAACCTGGTTCCCGATGTACAGTTTTACAAAAAAAAGGGAGAGAACAAGATCCGAATTTTGAGCGACAATGCCTCCATCTCGATCTACGATCCGCTTATCATGGTCGATCACATTTCGGTATTTGATCATGAGGCTGTGCTGGGGCTCCTCCCGGAGAAGATTGAGCGGATCGATCTGATCAACGAGATCTACCTGAAAGGGAATGTGGCTTTTGGGGGAATACTGGCCATCTATTCTAAAAAAGGGGACATGGCGGGCATCGATCTTCCTGACGGCTCTTATTTTTTCGATTATCAGTCATTTACCCCACAATCGGAAGTGGCAGAAGAATTTGTCCGGGATATGGACGAGCAAACCTCCGGGCGGGTTCCGGATACCAGGAACACCATTTACTGGAGAGGGGATCTTCAGCTGAAGAAAGGAAACTCCCTCGAGATTCCCTTTAGGGCGCCTGAAACTCCTGGCGAATATGTGATCCTGGTCCGCGGTGTGGATCCCATGGGGGAAGTGCTTTCGGCCACTGCCCGTTTCAGGGTGGAGTAGAATCAAAAATAATATCTTTGCGGGATGAAGGATTTTCCCCTGCAGACATTTTACGGAGACATTCACTCCACCTACGACCGCGTAAATCGAATATTTACTTTTGGACGGGACCGGGCATGGCGAAGGAAGGCCGTTGTTGAGCTTCTTAGGAAGCAGCCTGACAGGGTGTTGGATCTTTGCACCGGAACAGGCGATTTTATATTGGAAGCGGCCCGGAAAGCAGGAAAGGATACGGTACTGACGGGATATGATTTTAGTCCGGCCATGCTTGAGCTAGCCCGGGATAAATTCCGGCAGCTCAGTGAGCATGAACAGGTAGCCATGGTAGAATTCCTGGAGGGAGATGCAGGAGCGATGCCCTTTGAAGAAGCCAGCTTCGATGCCCTGGGCATCACTTTTGGAATCCGGAACCTGATTTATAAAAATTCACATGCGAGCCAGCACCTGAGGGAGATAAACAGGGTGCTTCGTCCCGGCGGACAGCTGGTGATTCTGGAAAGCAGCAGGCCGGAGAACGTCCTGTGGCGGCTGTTCAATACCATCTACCTGCGCTTCATCCTTCCCTACCTGGGCGGATTGATCTCGGGGAACCTGAAAGCCTACCAGTATCTGGCCAGCTCTTCAAAGAACTATTATACAATCAAGGAGATGGGAGCGATTCTGGAAATGGCCGGTTTTGAGCTATCGGACAGCCGTTCCCTATTTTTAGGATCGGTGATGCTGCTGGTCCTGGAGAAGAAACAGAAGGAAATCGTATCTTTGGACCATGCCGACAAAGAAGATGAAGATTGAAGCATTGAACAGGGCCTCCAAGGATACCTTCATGGATCTGCTGGGTATTGTATTTACCGCGTATACCGACACCACCCTGGACGCAGAAATGAAGATCCACCCCAGTCTGTATCAGCCCATGGGAGTGGTGCATGGCGGGGCCCTGATATCACTGGCAGAAAGTGTGGGCAGTGCGGCTTCCTATCTCTTGGTGGATCAGGACCGCTTCAATGTACTGGGTTCCTCGGTCAACAGTCAGCACATCGCTCCTGCAAGGAAGGGGACCCTTAAGGCCAGGGCCACCCTGCAGGTCAAAGCTGATTTTAAACATGTGTGGGATGTGACAATTAAAGATGATACGGGCAAACTTATTTCCATCAGCCGTGTTACTAATAGTGTTAAACCGAAAAATCAGTAAACTTCACGCTGAGCAAGTATAATGAACAAGGGTCTGATAAAAATTCATGGTGTCTGTATTGCCAAAAATCTACCTTTTGTAACCTTTCATCTTCCCCAGCAGGAACTCTCCACCACCTACATCCAGACCACTCCAGGAAATGTGCAGTGGAAGTCCATTCTTGATATCTCCGGGGAAACAGGATTTATCATGGCCCCCTTTGATACACGGAACGGACACCGTTACATCCTGGTGAAACCGGACCTGGTGATTGATACCGGGGATATTAGCAGGGAGACGGTGAATATGGTGGAAAGCCTGGATTTGCGGCCACAAGCTCAGTGGAACGGAGCCTTCCCGGTGGTGACAGGCAAGGAGACCTACATGGAGCAGGTGGAATCCATCAAATCATCCATCGCCAAGGGCGCCTTCCAGAAGGCGGTTCTCTCCCGCATCAGGGTGGTGGAAGGGGATCATATGGATATTGTCCCCCGATTGTTTCAGACCATTTGCAGAAAGCACCCCAATGCCTTTGTATACCTCTTTAAAAGCGATGAACATTTCTGGATGGGAGCTTCCCCGGAACCCCTGCTGAGACTTATTGACGGACAAATCTCCACCGTTTCCCTGGCCGGAACCAGGCCCTACGCTGAGAAGCACCTGGATATTAATAAGTGGACGGCCAAGGAGGTGCTTGAGCAGGAGTACGTGACACGCTATATTCACGATGTACTGAGGGAGTTCAGCGTGAAGGACTACAGGATCAGTTCTCCTTACGTGAAAAAGGCAGGAAACCTTTTGCACCTTTGCACCGATTTCACCCTTGGACATGAAAAAATCACCCACCGCCTCTGGGAGTTTGTGGATGCCATGCATCCCACCCCTGCTGTTGCGGGACAACCCAAGGAAGATGCCATCAGCTTCATCAAACAGCTGGAACCACACGACCGGGATTATTACACAGGATTCATGGGGCCGGTAAACCGGGAGAGGGGAACGGACCTCTTTGTGAACCTGCGTTGCATGAAGATCACCCCTCGATACATCTCTCTTTATGTGGGTGGGGGGATTACTCTTGAATCGGATCCTGAAGAGGAGTGGAACGAAACCCAGTGGAAGGCCGAATCGCTGCTTAAAATCCTGGGGCTCTACATAAAAAACCTGGATATATAGGCATGCACCACCTGCAACATATTGCTGAACTTGCTCCTGCCCTGGAGAGGATGGGGGCAAGACAGGTGGTCATTGCTCCAGGTAGCAGGAATGCGCCTCTGGTCCAGTTGTTTACTTCCGGGGAAGGCTTTAGCTGTCACAGCATCGTGGATGAGCGCTCGGCAGCTTATGTGGCGCTTGGAATGGCCCGGCAGACTGGTGAACCAGTGGTGGTGGTGACCACCTCGGGAACCGCGGTGCTCAACCTTTCTCCGGCGGTGGCAGAGGCTTTTCACCAGCACGTGCCCCTGGTGGTGCTGACGGCCGACCGGCCCCGTGAAAAGGTGCCCCAGTTCAACAACCAGGTGACCGATCAGCGCGCCCCCTATTTTAACTATTCCAAGGGTTTTTTTGAGTTTCCGGTCCAGGTAAGGACCCCGGAGGATTTGCAAATGGGCCTTCTTGCGGTGGAGGAACTGCTGAAAGAGGCCATGCGGGGTCCCCGGGGACC
>SPBY01000083.1 GCA_004525825.1 Bacteroidia bacterium | reverse complement strand
GTGGACAAACGCAACGATTCCAGCTATGTCACCTCCTTCAGTGGCGATTATGTACTGAACCTGGGGGAGACCTGGAAACTCACGGGACAATTTGTGGCCAGTGTGCCAGGCGATCTGCTTTCGCATTCTGCCTGGTTTGTGCGTTTTGCCAAGGAAAATAACTTATACCACGTGCATGTGCGCTACACCGAACTGGGGGAGAATTTCCAGGAAAATGTGAACCAGACCGGGTACGTGGTGGATGATGATCGAAGAGAGGTGGACAGCGACCTCAGCTACCGCTGGTGGATCAGGAATAATTTTTTCCGCTACATTGAGGTAGAGACTAGGAACAATGTGTTCTGGGCCAGGACCAGCGGGGTGCTCAGAAGCTGGAACATCAACGAATCGGTGGAGTTTTACCTGCAAAACCGGTTCTCGCTGGAATACTGGTACAACAACGAGTACAAACTATTTGATCAGGAATACTACAATTACCAACACTCCTTCTACCTGGGTTACAATACCGCTGAATGGAGTTTTGCTTCAGCGGGCTATTCCTTCGGGCACAACTTCGATCGTGATTTCCAACGATTCTCCCTGGAAGGCAGGGTAAAAATCACGAAAAAAATGGCGGTGGAGTACAGCGGCGATTACATCAAGTTTACCCCGGATGATGAGAATATGTCCACGCTCATCAATGTGCTGTCACTCAACTATAACTTTACCAACGATCTGTGGATAAAGCTCTTTGCCCAGAACAGCACTGCCAACAGTAAGGTCTATTTCTACGGCTTGGCCGGCTGGGGCTTCAAGCCACCCTTTGGTGCCATCTACCCGATTTATTCTCACGACCAGGAGGCCGAATGGATGGGAGACCTGGCCCGGGCCGATGCAGTGTTCCTAAAGTTTACCCTGCCCATATCCATTATTCGCTAATTCTTCCTTAACTTAATGGGGAATTATAAAACCCTCAATCATGGAGCACTCAGAACAAGCCAAAGAACTTTTTCTTTCCGGGTACAATTGTGCCCAATCTGTGGTATTAAGCTTTGCCGATGACCTGAAATTCAGCAAGGAGTTGGCCCAAAAAATGGCTGTCGGATTCGGTGGAGGAATGGGTAAACAGCAGGAGACCTGCGGGGCAGTAACGGGGGCCATCATGGTCCTTGGATTGCTAAAAGGTGAGGAGGTGAACAACAACGATGAATTGAAAGCTACTTCCTACGCAGCAGTCAAAGATCTAATCCGCAATTTTGTAGCTGAGTACAAAACCACAAAGTGCAGGGACCTCATTGGCTGTGACCTGAACACCCCTGAAGGATCAGCCAAATTAAAGGAGGAGAAAATCATGGAAAACATTTGCGCCGATTGCGTAAAAAAGGCGGTGGAGATCGTAGAGGACCTCACCGCCTGAGTTAAACTGGCTCTACTTACTGTTCGGTTTCCAGTGGATTATCTGTCTGTTGGTAAAATTGCTTCTGAAGTTTGGAAGCAGAATCGTCTGTTTTCAGGAATTTGACCAATTCGGCCAGCTGCTCTGCACGGCTTTTGAAAATCATTTCACCGATAGTCTTGTTCGGACTGGACCCATCTCCCGCATAATGGTTCGGAAAACTGGCATACCACCATATTCCGGTATAGCCATAAGGTATATTTAGCCTCAGCTGATCCCTGCCCGATTGTGAAGTAGCCTGGTCGGTATGAACCAGGTCTGGACGGATTGTATATAGCATGGAGGTTTCCTCTTCGTCGGCATGTCCCCCATAATCGGTGGTGCGAAGTTTCGTCACCTCTGCATCAAGCTGCTTATCATCTGGCTGGAAAAAGACCACGACATAGTCTTTCCGTTTGGCAAGCTGTGCCTGGCAGAAATAGGCGAACAGGTTGTTGTTGCCGCCATGCCCGTTTACGATGATGATCTTTTTGATGCCATTGCGAGACATCTCCTCGCAGGTCTCTTCCAGCATTTTCCATACCAGTTCGGGGCTGTAAGCCACGGTGCCAGGTTGGTGCTTGGCCTCATAGATCTGTCCAAAATAAAACTCGGGATAGACAAGCGCATATTCCAGTTCTGCAGCCCTGGAAGCGATTTCCCGCGAGAGGATCAAATCGGTGGAAAGTGGCAGATGGGGTCCATGCTTTTCAATGATGCCGGCAGGAAGGAGGCAGATCCCGTCCGAAAGTTCAACGGCTTTTACAAAATCGGGGGCAGACAGCTCGTTCCAAAGGTAGGGCAGCTCATCGCTATCCGATTTCTGGGAGAGGAGAGGAAGAGAAAAGATGCCCAGGAAAGAGAGGGCGAAAATGGCATGTTTCAGTTTCATACGAGTTGATTTTAGTCAGTGACGATGATTGTTATAAATGTATGGATTCTATCGGGATTTCAGGAGCCTGCTCCAAATCATTCATGGCATTGATCAGTTTGAGCTTTTGAAATCTGTGCAGGTCGTCCGTGCTGATGCTTCCTTCCCTGATCAGGCCCCTGCTGAGCAGGGATGCTCTCATGGTACCTGGCAACAAAGGAGTATGGGGGGTAATCCATGCTTCTCCATCCCAGAATATTACATTGGCATAAAAGCTGTCGGTAATAAAAGTCTTCTTCACCACCAGGATATCATCGCAAGATCCCCGTTGAAGGAACAATGTGTCCAAATCACTTCGGTCCTCATATTTAAATCCATACTCAATGGAATCCGAATACACCAGTTGAAGGCTACGAACCTCGCGCAGGTGCTGTGGTTCATATTCAATGCGAAGGATCTCTTTTTCATAGATCACCCTGCATTTTAACAGGCCCTTTTCCAGCCCGCACGGCAACTGGATTAGCTCTGCAAGCAGCGGATGTTTACTGAGTCCCAGGACCAGAGACCGGGTACGTTCGAAGCGCTCCTGGTGAAACTCCAGGTTTCTCAGTTCGCCATTAAGCAGTTGTATGGTTTCAATACACCGGGACATACACCTTATTCTGCATTTCATCATATTCCTTTTGCCACTCACTCTGAAAGGTAATGCCGCCCCCGCTCTTGAATACCAGCTGCTCTCCCTGTTTTTCCAGGTAGCGGATGGCCACAGCCGAGTCCAGGTTAATTCCATCAAAATGACCAAATACCCCGGTGTAAAAGCCACGCTTGTATCCCTCGGTATTTAAAATGATCTCCACTGTTTTCTTTTTGGGAGCACCGCATATGGATCCGGCAGGAAGCATTCGGAACAGGATATCCCCCAGACATTCCCTGTATGCCACCGGCAATTTTCCGATGATCTCCGAACTCATCTGCAGCAATTCCCCCTGGTGGGTCCGGATCTTCTCAATGTACTTGAATCTTTTCACCCTGACATTTCCGGCCACCATACTTAGGTCGTTGCGGATCAGATCCACAATGGTATTGTGTTCTGCATCTTCCTTGGGATCGGAAGCCAGTAAGCTGAAAGCTCCTGGAATGGCTGCATCCATGGTCCCCTTCATGGGATTGGAGGAAATGGTCCTGCCCCTTATCCGGACGAACCTTTCCGGACTAAATACCACCAGTTTATCTTCCAGATAGAGCTTGAAAGGGGCCACACTTCCTGTGAAAATATCCTTCAGGGAATAATTGCACTCCACGAAAGTGGGCTGGGTCAGGTTCAGTAGAAAAGAATTTCCGTAGAGGATCTGAGCCACCACATGCTGAAAGGCCATTTGGTAGCCTTCCGGATCGGGCGGTCGTTTTAGCCATTGAATGCCTGGGCCGGGTTTCGTTTCGAAATCGTGATTGACCATCCCTGGCATGTCCAGAAAGAAGCCGGAAGTAGTGGCTTCCTCGGGACTGCAAACCAGGTTCTCTTCGCCGGTAAAACTGATCAGGAAAACAAAGGGGATTTCTTTGGCAGCGCTGTCATTCATCGCTTGGATTGTTTCCTGGCGGGTGAGTAGATCCATTGCTTTCCTCATCATGAGGTTTTCGGATCCCAGTCCAGGGCTATTCGCGCAATGCTGGTGGCGTGGCTGTCGATGGTGCTGAAAAGTGCAAGGACCTCCAGGTGGGTTTTGCTGCTATCGATGGATTCAGTCATGCCTTCCAGTATCCGGTCGTAGTGCTGTTTTTCCAACTCCCTGGATAAGTTCCTGTACTCCTTATGCTTGGCCTTCATTTTTGCTGCTTGCTGAAGATTGGCCTCATCAAAAACCACCAGAGAACGCTTCAGTTGTTTTTCAATCTTCTCATGAAACTGTTTGAGTTCCTTCTTGCCCTGTTCGGAAAAATCATAATTCTTGAGTGACCAACGTTCGGCACGGGTGGCCAGATTACCTGAAATGATATCCGCAATCTTTTCAAACTCATTCAGAGAGTATAACAACTGGAAGGACTCTTTCATCTGCCGGTTGTTCATGGACTCCCGGTTTATTTTCATGAAGTAGGCTTTGATGGAATCGGATAGAAAATTCACCTCCTGTTCGTGTTTATAAATTTCCCCAAGTGTGGACGCATCCTTTTTCAGAAAAGGAGGGATTACGAGGGAAAACATGGTCCGGACGATATTTCCCATGCGGAGAATCTCTTGCTTGGCCAGGTTCAGGGCCAGGGAAGGAGTGGAGGTCAGGCCCTGGTCCAGGTAGAGGGTCCCGAAGGCTTGCTTCCCCTTCTCTTTCGGTTTCCCGGCGATCCGGTCCACCAGCCAGGCCACCTGGGGCGTGAACGGCAGCACCACCAACATGAGCACCCCGTTGATCAGGGTATGTGCATTGGCAATGAGCCTTGGCAGGGAGGCTTCCGGAGTAAGTTGCTGGAGCAATTTACCCAGTTGGACTGTCCACCCGGCAAAAATGAGCACAGAGATAAACTTGATCAGCAGGAAGGCCAGAGCCACCTTTTTCGCCTCTGCATTTGCCCTCATGCTTGCCAGAAGGGCTGTTACTGTTGTGCCCACGTTAGAACCAAGCAGGAGGGGGATGCAGGCATCCAGGGAGAGCAATCCCTGGGAAGCCAGCACGATTATAATCCCCACAAATGCACTGCTAGACTGGATGATGGCCGTAAATACTGCACCCACCAGGATCCCCACAAGGGGACTTTCCAATCTGAGCAGCAGGTCAATAAATTGTGCATAATCCCTGAGTGGGGCCATGGCATCCGACATGATCTCCAGACCAAAGAAAAGGATGCCGAAACCAAAGAGGGAGTATCCTACATATTTCAATTTCGCCCTTTTTGTAAAAGCCTGTATAAAAAAACCCACAGCCACCAGCAACAGACTGTATTCCGTGATCTTAAAGGCAATCATCTGGGCAGTAATGGTGGTCCCGATGGCTGCCCCCAGCAGAACGGGAATGGTTTTCCTGAACTGCATAAGACCGGCATTTACAAAGCTCACCAGCATCACCGAAGTGGCGCTGCTGCTCTGGATGATGGTGGTCACAAGGGTACCGATGCCTGCACCCACAATCCTGTTCCGGGTCACATTCTCCAGGATGGAACGCATTCTTTCACCAGCCGATTGCTGCATGCCCTCGCTCATGGCATGCATTCCGAATAAGAACAGGCCGAGACCGCCGCTAAGGCTGATTAACAGAATCCAAATCCAGTTTTTCCGGCTGGCTTTTGCGGTGAAGATCACTTCATTGTCAGGAAATCCTTCTTCTATACGGCCAGCCACCCTGTAGGGACCGGGTTTCGATCCCAGGATAAGTTCTGTTTGAGCCTGGCCAGAGGAGTCGGTGCTTACAAGCAGGTGACTGAGAGAGGCATCCGATCCCAGATCGGGTTGAGCTATGATGCGGAAAGCCACCTGGATTCCGGAGACTGGACGACCTGATCCATCGCGGACCCGGACTTTTATTGGGGAAGGAAGGGATTGTCCACAAGTCCCCGACAGGGAAGTATTCTCGGAAGAAAGACCCAAGATTCTGTGGGAAAATTCCTCCTGTATGATGGTTGAATCCTGTGCATGAATGGATGAGGCCAGCAAAAGTAGGAGGACTATATTTGACAGAAATCTACCCAATGTCAGAAGTGTGTATTCGTCATCTTCCCTGAATTCCGTTCATAAATATACAAATGTTTGTGCACAGGGTTTTAGTAACTTTATAAGCAAAGCACTTAAATCATGCTAAAAAAATATCTGCTAGTTACAATGGTGCTCTTAGGCACCTGGCAAACCTCGTATTCTCAGGAAATGGGCCTGACCATTAGCAGGGAATTTAACAAGCTTGGAGCCGTGGTGGTACAGGCTGAGTTTTCGCCCTTCAGATCTTATTTCGTCTATTCACTGGGGAACAATACCGCACGGATTTTTGACCGGAACTGGGAGATAGTGTGGGAGCACCAGGGCAATCCAGAATCTTATGGGGGGGCATTTGCTTTTTCTCCTGACGAGAACTACCTGGCCCTGGGCAAGTACAGAGGAGCCAATGACATTGCCATCATTCGCTTAAAGGACATGAAAGTCGTGCAGGTACTGGGCAACCATCAATATTGGATCAATGACCTGGAATTCAGTCACGATGGAAGGTTTCTGGTTTCGGTGGCAGGCGATGAAAAGATGAACATCTGGGAATTGAGCCTGGAAACTTTTCAACTTGCACAGAACTTTGAATTTGAAAACGAGATGAGGGAAACAAGTTTTAGTTTCGATGACAAGTATCTCGTGGCTTGTGACATATATGGCAATACTTCACTTTTTAAGGCCGGTGAATCAGGATTTGGGCCAGTTCAGGAAGCAAGATTAACCAAAGGAAATGTTACCGACCTTGCATTTCATCCCACTAACTATACCCTTCTTATGGGAACCAGTGGTGATCTAAGGCGTTACAACCTGCGGAATGATCTTCTAAGTTTTACAGACTCGATAGAAGTGAGATCAGGGACAACGGGTTCAGTCTTATTCAGCCCCGATGGCCAGTATGTAAGCTATTGCGGACCGAACAGGGCAGTCATAGCCCGCCTGGATAAAGGCTCTATTCAGCCTGTCGATTATGTTTTCAGACACACGGTGCGTACAAGCGTATATGGAGCTTCCTTCTCTGAAGATGGTGAATTTCTGACCAGCTATGGAGAGGATCAGCAGATTCTCATCTGGGAGATTGAGAATGTCAGTCCCTCTGGAAAGTCTAGCGTGGCTGCCTGGCTGAATTCGGAATTGACTCTGGCTCAGCGGAGATCATTAACTCCGGGAGCTGTAAAGGAGATTGCAGGCTCTGTGGATAAGAAACTCACCCTCCCCAGGGATGAGTTTGAAAGCTCCCGGGAATACAATGCCAGGGTGGACAAACTGGCTGACTGGACCCTGATGGAGCTGCAGACTGAAATGGAAAAGCTCTACGGGGTTCATTCTAATTCCGGCCGTGTTCAAATTCCCTTGCAGGGACTGGTGGGCTACAATGCAGACCTGGAAATATACAAAATCAGGTTCATGGAGACTGAGGCTGGAGTGGCCATGCCCATTTCATCGGCAAAGAAATTCAAGGAACAATGGGGCAATGCCTATATCCGGGCCATGAAGGTGCGACAAGGGGATCGAAGCTCTTACCTATACGGCTCTTTTGAGCTCTCTGTTCCCGGGGATAAAATGAAATACCCGGTGACTCCTCTGGAAAATCCATTTCATCCTGAAGAGCAGGAGGAAGCAGAGGCCGGGAGGGGAGGAGCGATGCTGCCGAAGGATACGGTTTCAATGGGCGAAGGGGGAACTACCTATGCCCTGATGTTTGCCACCAATGTGTATGACTATTACTCCGACCTGGTGAACCCGGTGCTGGACGCACAGACCATCGGGGCCGAGCTGAGCGAAAGCTACGGGGTGGTATCTGAAGTGGTAATCAATGCGACCCTTTCCGAAATTGCCGCCAAAATAAGGGAGTTTGCCACCAGGCCCTATCAAGCAAAAGACAACCTGATGGTCTTTTTTGCGGGTCACGGGGTATATGACGAGGTATTCAAAGAAGGATATGTGATTTCGCGCGATTCCAGGATGGATGATGTGGGAAAAACCTCCTACCTGTCCCATTCCAATCTCCGGACCATGGTCAATAATATCGGCTGTCCCCATATTTTCCTGGTGATGGATGTCTGTTTCGGGGGAACTTTCGATCCGCACCTTGCTTCGCTGCACCGTGGTGCATCATCGGCTTATGCAGACGTATCTACTGAGGATTTCGTGGAACGGAAAATGAAATATAAAACCCGCCTCTATCTTACTTCCGGAGGAAATGAATATGTGCCCGATGGAAGACCCGGATTCCATTCCCCCTTTGCCCGCAGGTTCATAGAATCTCTTCGGTACTATGGAGGCGATGACGGCGTGCTGACCACCGCCGAGATTTTGCAGTTTGTGGAAAAAGTAAATCCACAGCCCCGCTTTGGTGAGTTCGGGGACAATGAGCCGGGTAGCGATTTTATCCTGATAGTGAAATAAGCCTTGGATCTGACTGTTTTAACCCAGGCGGGCTCCGTTCTGAACCTCTTTGTCCGGAACTGCCAGTACCACCGAGCCATCCTCCCGGTATAGTCCGGTTACCAGGCACTCAGAAACAAAGGTGCCGATCTGCTTGGGTGGGAAGTTAATAACGCAAATGACCTGCTTGCCTAGGATCTCTTCCAGTGAGTAGAGGTCCTTTAGCTGCGCACTTGATCGTAAGGTACCTATCTGCTCGCCGAAATCGACCAACAACTTAAAGGCAGGCTTCCTGGCTTCGGGAAACTCTTTTACCTCTACCACGGTACCTGCCCTTAATTCTATTTTTTCAAAATCTGACCAAGCAATGCTATCCATGCCATAAATTTAGTAAAAACGGGATAAGGTCAGTTCTTGCCCCTGTTTTATGTCGAAGTTTTCTTCTGATACCAGAGGTCAAGTATAAACCAGATGACAATCGAGATCAGGTAAAAAATGATCCCGGTGAGCGTGGTGATCAAGGAGACTTTCAGTCCGCCTGCGAGTATCCCCGGTGAAATATCTCCCATTTGCTCAATAGCCCTGAAGGCATCCATCAATCCGATCAGCTGTCCCAGGATTCCTGT
The DNA here is from genome assembly GCA_004525825.1 of Bacteroidia bacterium. Lineage (GTDB taxonomy): Bacteria > Bacteroidota > Bacteroidia > Bacteroidales. Next base: position 532 of record SPBY01000083.1, on the reverse strand, counting down.
GATCATGGTAAACAGGCCAAGTGATTTAATATATTTAAGCTGGTGTTTAAAGTTGACTTTTTCCTTCGCTTTACCGTTGGCAATGGCAATGGCAAAATAAGTAGAAACGGCCAGGATAATGACCAGCAGTATGGTGAGTATACTCATGAACAGGGCACCTCCCATGATAAACCAATCTCTCATAACATTTAAGTTTAAATTAGACATACAATTATTCAATACAAATCTAAAGACTATAGGACATATAAGGCAAGGCTGAATCCGGTTCGAAACCTGCATTCGGCCGATTGCAGGCCAGTCCGGAATGATTTTTTGCGATATTTGGCAAAGAATAAAATGAAAACCCGGCACCATATTATTTTCTGGATCCTGGTTTATGGATCTCTGACAATGATCTTCTCTGACTGGTTTGGGGGAACCATTGAGGCCTTTTATTATGTATCCCTGTTAATGCCTGTGGTTCTGGGTACTTCCTATTTTTTCAACTACTACCTGGTACCCCGTTACCTCTTTAAGCGCAGGTTTATTCTTC
>SPBY01000298.1 GCA_004525825.1 Bacteroidia bacterium | reverse complement strand
GAGCATTAGTGAGCTCCAACGATTGGCTATAACTCTCGTAGCCCATATAGCTAATAAGTAAAACTCTTTCGCCTTTCAGGATTGTGGCCAGATTGAAAAAGCCCGAACTATCTGAGGTGGTCCCTTCAAAAGTCCCTTCAAAATAGATGTTTGCCCCGGGTACAGATTCTCCCTTTGTATCCCGGATGTAGCCACTGATGGTGGTCTGACTGTAAACCAGGCTTGTCTGGGCCAGGAGGAGGTAAAGTAAAAGTCTGAATTTCACGGCCACTTGCGTTTGATTTCGAATACAAATCTCACAGCAAATGACCAGTCTCGAAAGTAAAACTGACCAGGCGGTTAATATTGACCGATAAAATGCACATAGGAAGGATGAATGGAAGATAGGAAGATTTCCATACCATTGTAACATTGACAGCGCCGGGACGTCTAAAAACTAAAAGGCTTTAAGGATAAAACCCTCAATCTTGCCCCGATATGATTAAGAATTACCTGCTGACGGCCTTCCGGAATGTCCTCCGATACAAAGGATTTTCACTGATTAACATTTTTGGACTTTCCTTAAGCATGTCTGTTTGTATGTTAATCATGGTGGTCATACTTGACCAGTACTCCTATGACGATATTCACACGAAAAAGGATCGGATCTACAGGGTGGAGCAAGTGGATAGTCTGGCAAACATAGGCCTGAAAATGGCTTCTAATCCTTATGTATTAGGTACAGAGTTGCGGGATAAATACGCCATTGCTGAGAAAGTGGTTATTGTAAATAATACTTTTAGAGCAGAAGGACTGTATAATGAAACACGCCTGGCTTTTAATGGCTTATATACCAACACTGATTTCTTTGATGTCTTTGATTTTCAGTTAGAGGATGGTTCTGTGGAGCTTATGGATGAACCCTATACCATGGTGCTGAGCAGGGAGACGGCAGATAAGTTTTTTGGCGATGAGGATCCCATAGGAAAGTTCATTGAGATCGATACACTCAACTCCTATGAGGTGGTAGGTGTCATGGCCAAATCAAGGAAGAAATCCCACATCCAGTTTGAAGCATTGGTCTCCATTTCAACCCTTGAAATCCTTGATCAAAAAAGGGATGAACCAAGATTTATAAACAACTGGGAAACTGGCTGGGGAAGCTGGATCTATATGCTTCTGCCCGAAAAAGCTGACCTTGGGAACATACAGCAAATACTTGATCAGATCAGTATTGAAAAGTATAAGGGCAATGATGAGACAAATCTCTCCTTCTATCTCCAGCCTCTTGACAAGATCGTCCCAGGTCCAATGCTGGGCAATGAATTAGGTGTTTTTCTTCCCAAGGTATTCATTTTGTTCCTGGGTGGACTGGCCCTGATAATCATCATCTCTGCTGCCTTTAATTATACCAGCCTCTCAGTGGCCCGTTCCATGCTAAGGGCAAGAGAGGTGGGTGTAAGAAAGACATTTGGGGCTTTCCGATCCCAGGTGATCATGCAGTTTCTGATTGAAGCTGTGGTGATTGCTGTCATCTCACTGCTCCTGGCCATCGTCCTGCTGCAGTTTTTATTGCCAGCTTTCTCCGGCATGCAGATGATGTCACTGCTCGAAATCAGGCCGGAGCAAAATACCACAATTTATCTTTGGTTCCTGATTTTCGCCCTGGTTACCGGTTTATTCTCAGGTGCATTACCTGCCTTTGTCATCTCTGCATTTAAGCCAATTTCCGTACTTAAGGGCATCACCAACATCAAGTTCTTTAGCCGCATTACACTCAGGAAAATACTTCTTGTATCCCAATTTGTGTTTTCAATGGTATTCATCATTTCAATTCTGTTGATCTTCAAACAGATGAACTTTATGATCAATGCTGATTTAGGTTTTGATGCTGAAGTGATATATGATATAGATCTGCAGGGAAAAGATTTCAATAAGGCGAAAGCGGAATACAGCCAGCTTCCTGAAGTGCTTAGCATGTCTGCCTCATCTCATATTCCGGGTGAAGGAAATATGAGAAGTGTTGATATCAGATTGAAAGCAGAAGATGACAAATATGAAGCCCATTATTTTTCTGTGGATGAGAATCATATTGAAACCATGGGGCTGGAATTGGTAGCCGGGAGAAACTTCCCTGAAAATATGAGCACAGAAAATGAGAAATTTGTGATTGCCAGTGAAATGACCCTGGATCATTTCCAGTTGGGCAGCGCCCAGGATGCTCTTGGGACCACTTTGATCCTGGATGATTCTACCATGGTCGAAATCATTGGTATCATAAAGGATTACCAGTACCTGGCAGTATTTCTTAATCAGAGACCTTTGATGTTAAGATATATTCCTGCAAGTCATTATCATGCTTTCCTGCGGCTGAATTCACCTGACATGACTGCTACTGTGGACAAACTCGAAAGAACATGGAAAAAGATTGATCCAGTTCATGATTTTGAGGGAGATTTTCTTGATGACAGAATTAAATACTACTACACCTTCTTTGAGGATATTATGTATACCGTTGGTTTTGCCACCTTGCTGGCCATCATTATTGCCGCCTTTGGTCTCCTTGGAATGGCTACATACAGTACACGAACCCGACTAAAGGAGATTGGCATCCGGAAAGTATTCGGTGCAGAAGTTAATCATATCGTCTTGCTGGTATCAAAATCCTACATGTGGTTGATGCTAATAGCTGCTGTAATAGGTGGCATCATCGCTTACCTGGTCAATAATCTGTGGCTTCAGAATTTGTCGAAGAGCGTGGATTTCGGGATGGGTACTATCCTGGCCGGTGTATTTATTGTTGTTATTGTGGGACTTCTGACCATCAGTTCTCAGACCCTTAAAGCGGCTCAGACCAATCCTGCCACTACCTTGAAAAGTGAATAAAAACAAGGAGAGACAAGAGTTTCACTAGAAATCATCATCATAGTTTTCATTCTCCGACAAATATTCAACATCTGAATGTTCGTCTTCATACTTCTCTCTGATATCATCTTTCAATATACCGTCATCGTCATAGTCTGTATCATCCTTGATCAATTGTACTGCCTTCTTAAACGACATCCGGATCATGTAGATTTTTTCATCTGTTTCGAAGGGCAAAGCATATACTATTTCATTATTCTTGTTTGTAAACGTAACAAGATGTTGGCTAAAACCTTCCGGATAAACCAGTTTAATCTGCTCCTGAATTTCGGTACTCACCTTCTCGAAGTCCTGAATCACTCTCAATTTATTTGCTTTCATGACAGGGTAGAATAGAAACCAGTTTAACAATGCTAACAATTACAAGATAAAAGTAAAGGCATATTACCAAAAATATTTTAGAGAATTATCAACGTGCAAAAAAAACCTTGCTTAAATCATATGGGTAGGCTGCCCGGTGGAAGCAAGCACACTGTTCCATATCCAGCCCCGGGGATCTATTTTTTTGCGTTCAGAGACTGAAAGAGAGATGGGTACATGGGTAAACAGATTGTTCCAGTATCCCACGATCATTCCAGTCCGACCGGCCATCCCGGCGTGAACCGCACTATGCCCCATCAACAAACAGAAGGCAGAATCGTGGGGATTTGCAGGCTGACTCCTGATGATGTAACTGGGATCAATGTATTTGATATTGACCTCCATCCCGAGGGTACTAAAATGCATCTTAATGGCTTCGCGCAGGTAAGTTCCAATATCGCCGAACTTCACATTGCCAGAGGCATCGCGTTCACCTGTGGCTGTAAAGAGATTCTGTCCCGCTCCCTCCGCCACCACGATCACCGCATGACTCCTCAGTTCAAGCCTTTTTTTCAGGGCTGCGAGAAAAGCATCCATTGAAAACGGTACCTCAGGAACCAGGCAGAAATTTACCTGATTGTCCACAAGCACAGAATAAGCGGCAATAAAACCCGAATCGCGGCCCATCAACTTCACCAGGCCAATGCCGTTGGGGGCACCCACAGCCTCCACATGAGCGGCATAAGTGGCACGTTTTGCCTCTGAAACAGCGGTCTCAAATCCAAAAGTCTTCTGAATGAAGGAGATGTCATTGTCAATGGTTTTTGGAATTCCGATCACGCTGAGCTGTAGACCCCTCTTTGCCGCCTCCTCGCTGATGGCAAGGGCACCGTGCTGTGTTCCGTCGCCTCCTATGCAAAAAAGAATTCCAATCTTCATCTTCTCAAGCGTATCCACCATGACGGAAGGATCCTGGTTGCCACGGGAGGAGGCCAGTATGGTGCCCCCCATTTCGTTGATTTGTGTGACGTCCCTGGGGCTAAAGCGCACAGGTTCATGTCCGTACTCAGGCACCAATCCCTGATAACCATACTGAAATCCATAGATGTCTTTCACTCCGTAGTGATGATGCAGGCTCAGGACGATCGACCGAATTACATCGTTAATGCCGGGACAAAGGCCTCCACAGGTCACAATTCCACAGGAGAGACTTGCAGGATCAAAAAATATCTTCTCTCTGGGGCCTGCAGCCTCAAATCTTGGCGGATCAAGACCTTTATCCAGGTAACTCTTAATGGTATCCAGATCGCGATCATAGAGAATATGCTCCTGGTCATCGGCGAAGTAAATCCCCTTCATGGGGGACTGGACCGTGCAAGGTCCAAGTTGTTGAATGGTAAAATCTTGCTGCTTCATCATAAAATCCTCTTTTTCTTGAAAGATTACTCTATTAACCCAGGGCCCTGTCCAGGTTGTACGCGGAACTGATCAGCACAATAGTATCGGGCCAGTAATACTGTCTGTTTTTACTTTTTGGATCTGTGGGAGCAATTCTGAAATAGCCACCCTTGTGTTCATTCAGTATGGAGGCAAATACACTGGGTGAGTCAAAATGCAGGAAACAGAACCAGTCGATGGACCCGTTTAAACCCACCAGGGCTGCCGATCGCATGTTTCCGATAATAGCATAGTTTTCTATGGCCTGGTAATGCATCACTCTGGTTTTTTGGTGTATACCTAAAGATACTAATTCCGTCTATTTT
>SPBY01000384.1 GCA_004525825.1 Bacteroidia bacterium | reverse complement strand
TGCACCATTTCGGATCGGCACCTTCCTACCGACCCTCCTTCCGGTCCCGCTGGTACATCTCCCTAATAGGTTTTGTGGCTTCCATCTGGGTCATGTTCAAGATCAATACCTTATTTGCACTGGCAGCCATTGGCATCATGGTACTGCTTTACCTCTACATCAACAACTACCATAAAACCCGAAAAGGGCTGGTCTCCATTTTCACCAATGCCCTGTTCCAGCTGAACCGGAACCTCCAGGTGTATCTTCAGCAGACCAGGAAATCACGGGGAACCGAAGAGTGGCGCCCCAGCGCCATCTGCATTTCCAGGGAGTCGTTCCGGCGCGATAAAGGCTTCCAGCTGCTGAATTGGATCTCTTACAAATACGGATTCGGGACCTACATCCACCTCATTGAGGACTATTACTCCAAAACGTCGCGCCAGAAATCGGAGGGTGAGCTGGATAAACTGATTATAAATTTCAAAGGTAAAGGGAGCCATGTCTACGTGGATACCATGATCTCTCCATCCTACACTTCGGCAGTGGCACAGGCCATCCAGCTTCCCGGGATCTCGGGGATGGAGAACAACATGGTGATTTTTGAGTACGACCGGGACGACCGCGAAAGCCTGAGGGCGATCGTCGATAACTATGCCCTGGTAAATGCCGGCAGATTTGATGTCTGCATCTTTGGCAGTTCCAAGCGAACCATCAATTTCAAGAACGGGATTCATGTGTGGATCCGGAGCAACGATTACGAAAATTCACACCTGATGATTCTACTGAGTTTCATCATCCAGGGCCACCCGGCCTGGCGGAAGAGCCAGATTACCATCTTCGATGTTTGTAGCAAGGCACAGGAAGCGGAAACCAGGCTTAATCTGGAGCAACTTGTGAAGACCGGACGCCTGCCCATTACCTCCAAAAACATCCAGGTTCTCACCAGTGAATCCAATGTAGATCCACGCACACTGGTCAGGGAACATTCGGTCCAAGCCGGATTGTGCATCATCGGATTCCACGCCGGAATGCTGAAAAGCAAAGAGACCAGGGCTTTCGATGGTTACGAGGACCTGGGAAACATCCTGTTTGTCAATTCCCACAGCCAGAAGGAGATCGATTAAGCGCTGGCGCTGTACAGTTTGTCTTTCAATGCTTTTATCCCTTCATCCTCAATGTAATCGTCGTAATCCATGAGCTTATCGATCATGCCCCCCGGAGTAAGTTCAATGATCCGGTTAGATGCCGATTGTATGAATTCATGGTCATGGGAGGACATGAACAGGTTCTCAGGAAACTTGATCAGGCTGTTGTTGAAGGCCTGGATGGACTCCAGATCCAGGTGATTGGTGGGAGTGTCCAGCACCATGGCATTGGCATTGGCCAGCATCAGCCTGGAGATCATGCAACGCATTTTCTCCCCCCCCGACAACACGGAGACCTGTTTGTAGACATCTTCTCCGGAAAAGAGCATTTTTCCCAGGTATCCACGTATATAGGCTTCCGAGGAGTCGGTGGAAAACTGGCAGAGCCAGTCGAAGAGCTTCATGTCCTTTTTGAAGAATCCGGAATTATCCAAAGGCAGATAGGCAGAAGTAATGGTTTGGCCCCATTGGTAGCTGCCAGTATCGGGTTCTTTTTCTCCCTGGATGATTTCAAAAAAGGCGGTCATGGCCCTGGGGTCGCGGGAAAGGAAAATTATTTTGTCCCCTTTGTTGGCCTGAAATTCCAGGTCCCTGAACAGCACAGTGCCGTCAATGCTGGCGCTTAATCCGCTCACATCCAGTATCCGGTCTCCCACCTTTCGCTCCGGGGTAAAAATAATGCCGGGGTACTTCCGGGTAGAGGGCCTGATGTCTTCGATGTTCAGTTTCTCGATCATCTTCTTGCGACTGGTGGTCTGCTTCGACTTGGCCACATTGGCGCTGAAACGGGCAATAAATTCAAGCAGCTCTTTGCGCTTCTCTTCTGCTTTTTTATTTTGCATTTGCTGTTGCCTCAGGGCGAGCTGAGAGCTTTGATACCAATAGCTGTAGTTCCCGGCAAACATCTGGATCTTCCCGAAATCAATGTCCACGGTATGGGTAGAGATGCTGTCCAGAAAATGCCTGTCGTGCGATACCACCAGCACCGTATTTTCATAGTTGGCCAGGTAATTCTCCAGCCAGCTCACCGTATCCAGGTCCAGATCGTTGGTGGGTTCATCCAGCAGGAGGTTATCGGGCTTTCCAAAAAGGGCCTGTGCCAGCAATACCCTGACTTTCAATTTCCCGCTAAGATCCTTCATTAAGGTATGGTGCCATGTCTCCTTGACTCCCAGATTGCTCAGCAGGGTTTCGGCATCGCTTTCCGCATTCCAGCCATCCATGTCTGCGAATTGTTCTTCCAGTTCAGAGGATCTGAGACCATCTTCGTTGGAGAAATCCTCTTTGGCGTACAAAGCCTCTTTTTCCTGCATGACCTCCCAGAGCCGGGAATGACCTTTCAGTACGGTATCCCGAACGGAATAATCGTCAAAAGCGTTGTGATCCTGACTTAAGACTGAGAGCCGTTCTCCCGGTCCAAGCGTGATATGTCCCGCTGTGGCATCAATTTCTCCCGAAATTGCCTTCAGGAAGGTCGATTTTCCTGCACCATTGGCTCCGATGACCCCATAGCAATTCCCTGAGCTAAACTTCATATTCACCTCCTGGAACAAAACCTGCTTTCCAAATTGAATTCTTAATCCTGCTACTGTGATCATTTATATAATTTTCATTCTGCCAAAGGTAGACAAGAAAATATTCACAGACTCACCCAACTGCAGATTCTTTCCGGTTACTAAAAATGGATCTGGTAAACCGTAACTATTTTGTAATTTAATTGTTGATTGATCCATTCGCTTTTAACTTCAAAACATCGCCATTGATGAAACGATTTTCCCACATGCCGGCCGCATTATTAGCCATCTCCCTGATGCTCCGGGGATGCCAGGACAAAGGTGCCCAAACTCTGCCACCTCCCAATGTGCAGGTAGTGGCAGTAATTCAAAAGGATGTTCCTGTAACAGAAGAGCAGCAGGGAATGGATTAGATACCTTTCAGGATACGGGAAAGGCTCTGGTCCAGGTAGTCCCTGTATTCATCCAAAATTCTGAACTGTCCGATGGAAATGAGTGGTTTGGTTAAGCCGTGGAAATCACTCCCGCAGGTCATTAATGCTCCCCGCTTGCTGATAAGATCTGCAAAACGGGCAGTTTGTTCACCAGTGTGGTAGTTATTGAACACCTCCAGTCCCATGGCACCACTTTCCAAAAGTTCTTCCACCAGCGCTTCCTTCCCCTTGAAATTCAGACCGGGGTGTGCGATGACCGGGATGCCTCCATGGCTCTTCACCAGCTCGATGGCCTTGCTGTAGGGAAGGTGTTCCACATGCACATGGGCCGGTTTTCCCTGGGCAAAGTAATCCAGGTAGAAATTGATCAGGGGCATATCGCTACGTTCACCTCCTTCCATATAAGGCCAGAGCTTCCTGTTGGAATGATAATCTTTGTTTGACAGCATTACTTCGGCGAATAGCTCTGCACTGGGCGGCACTCCCGCAGCTTTTTCAAGTAATTCGTCCATATCCATCCGGATCCCCTCCCTGGCCAGGTTTTTGACCATTTCGGGGACCGCATCCATGTACTTCTTTTCAACCTTCTTTTCCAACTGGCTGAAATCGGAACTTTTCCAGTCGATGTGGTAGCCCAGCAGGTGAAGGTCCGTTCCCATGTAATTGCAATCAATCTCGATCCCCGGAACGAAGTCCAGTCCGGGTACAACAGCTGCGCCGGCCTCAGCCTCACTGCACCCCCTTACGCAATTGTGATCGCTGATGGTAAATACCTCCACTTCGTTTTCCTGGCACATCCGGAGGATATCCGGGATGCTCATCTCTCCATCATTGCTATAAGCAGAGTGTATATGTAATTCAGCCTTCATCGAATCTCAGATTTTTGTAATAATAATCCCGGTCCCTTTCCTTGATTTGCCTGAGTACTTGGCAGGGATTTCCCAGGGCAATCACGTTCGAAGGAATATCTTTGGTGACCACTGATCCTGATCCTATTACGGCATTGTCGC
>SPBY01000393.1 GCA_004525825.1 Bacteroidia bacterium | reverse complement strand
TTCCTATAGCGATCAGCACATCGCATTTGTTGGTGTTGATGTTGGGCGAGTAGTTCCCGTGCATTCCAAGCATTCCCACGGAAAGAGGATGGTCCTCGGGAAAGGCGGACAAACCATTCAGGGTATGCCCCACGGGAATTCCTGCTTTCTCTACAAACTTTTTAAATTCATCTTCTGCCCTGGCGATAGTTACCCCCTGACCGCATAGCACGAAGGGGCGTTTTGCTCCATTGATCAGTTCAGCTGCCTGGTCAATGCTGGCCTGAGTCGGCTTGGGATTGGGGAGATAGCTCCTGACCTGCTGCCGTTTCTTGTACTTGTATTCCACCTCCTCGAACTGCGCATTTTTCGTAATATCGATCAGCACGGGTCCGGGTCTTCCTGAATTGGCAAAGAAGAATGCTTTGGCCATTACCTCGCAGATCTCATCGGCACTGGTGATCTGGTAATTCCATTTGGTGATGGCCATGGACACACTGATCATATCGGTTTCCTGGAAAGCATCAGAACCCAACAGCGGCGCTCCCACCTGCCCGGTAATGCATACCAGCGGGGTGGAGTCGAGCATGGCATCGGCCAGGCCTGTTACCAGGTTGGTGGCACCCGGACCGGAAGTGGTAAAACAGACCCCCGGCTTCCGGGAGATCCTGGCATAACCCTGGGCTGCATGTACTGCTCCCTGTTCATGCCTGACCATCACATGCTTCAACTGGTCCTGATAATTGTACAATGCATCATATACCGGCATGATGGCTCCTCCGATGTAGCCAAAGGCGGTATCAACACCCTCTTCCAGAAGTGCCCTGACAAGTGCTTCGGCTCCGGACATTTTTTGTCCGGCTGTTTTCTCCTCCTGTGCCTTCTTTTTAGTTTGCGTATCCATGCTGTTTAATATTTAATTCATAGTTTTATATCATTCTAATGGCTCCTTTGTCGGCCGACGATACCATGCTGGCATAGGCCTTCAGAGCTTTGGACACTTCCCGTTCCCTTTTAGGTTTCCATCCATCGGGACGGCTGTCCTGCTCTTTCCTCCGTCGCTCCAGTTCACTATCATCCAGCAAAACATCCATGGTGCGTGCCGGGATATCAATGCGGATCAAGTCCCCGTCCCGGATCAAACCAATGGCTCCTCCTTCACCAGCTTCGGGCGAAATATGCCCGATGGACAGTCCTGAGGTACCGCCGGAAAAGCGACCATCGGTGATCAGTGCACACTTCTCACCCAGGTGTCTCGATTTGATGTAGGAAGTGGGATATAGCATCTCCTGCATGCCTGGTCCCCCACGCGGTCCTTCGTAGCGAATCACCACTACATCGCCTGCCTCCACTTTTTTCTCCAGGATGGCATCACAGGCATCATCCTGTGAATCATATACTTTGGCCGGTCCTTCAAACTGCAATACTTTGTCAGCAACCCCTGCGGTCTTTACGATGCAGCCATTCTGTGCAATGTTTCCATAAAGTACGGCCAGTCCGCCGTCCCGGCTGTAAGCATTCTCCACGTTCCGGATACAACCCGTCTCCCGGTCCAGGTCAAACTCCTTATAGCGGGTATCCTGGGATCCCATGACCAGGTTAAACTTTCCTCCCGGAGCAGCAGAATAGAGCTCTTCATTACGATCGCAAGGATCCTGGTTGATCAAATCGCAACACGCCATGGCTTCTCCCAGGGTTCTGCCATCCACCCTGTTCACATCCCTGTGCACCAATCCGCCCTTGTCCAGTTCTGACATGATGCCCATGATCCCACCGGCACGGTTCACATCCTCCACATGGTAGCTGGAGCTGGGTGCCACCTTGCACAATACCGGGGTGCTGCGGGAAAGGCGATCCATGTCTTTCATGCTAAAATCTACTTCTGCCTCATGGGCAATGGCCAGAAGGTGCAGCACCGTATTGGTGGATCCGCCCATGGCTATATCGAGGGTCATGGCATTCTCAAAAGCTTCAAAGGTCCCTATGTTCCGGGGCAATACTTTCTCGTTGCCCTCTTCGTAATAAGACCTTGTATTCTCAATCAATTGGTGAGCCGCTTTCACAAACAGATTTTTACGCTCCACATGGGTGGCCACAATGGTTCCATTGCCCGGAAGTGCAAGACCAATGGCCTCATTCAGACAATTCATGGAATTGGCTGTAAACATTCCCGAGCAGGAACCGCAGGTGGGACACGCCAGCTTCTCAATGCGGGCTACTTTCTCATCACTGACTGCCGGATCGGCCGCCATCACCATGGAGTCGACCAGGTCCAATGCATCATCGCCGTCTCTGCCGGCTTCCATGGGTCCGCCCGACACAAAAATAACCGGGATGTTCAATCGCATGGCTGCCATCAGCATGCCAGGGGTTATCTTATCACAGTTGGAAATACAGAACAGTGCATCCACCTTATGGGCATTGGCCATGTATTCGATGCTGTCGGCAATCAGGTCCCTGGAAGGGAGCGAGTAAAGCATCCCGTCGTGACCCATGGCAATGCCGTCATCAATGGCAATAGTATTAAATTCTGCAGCAAAATAACCGGCCTCTTCAATGATCTGCTTCACCTCCTGCCCGACATGGTGCAGGTGGGCATGTCCGGGTACAAACTGGGTGAATGAGTTGGCAATACCGAACACCGGTTTCCCGAACTGACTCTCCTTCATCCCATTGGCCCGCCAAAGGCTTCTTGCCCCGGCCATCTTACGGCCCATGGTGCTGGCATGGCTTCGGTAAGTTATCTTCATTGTATTGCCCTGTTTCTTCATCAATTAAAAAAGCCATCCTCTTTCCTGAGAATGGCTTTGTATATTTTGTTAGTATTATACCACCCTCAGGCCGTCCCTGGACCAATCACCAGAACCACCACCAGAAGAAGGATATGCAGAATGCTGTCAAACATAGTTCTAAAACATCGTTCAAATATAAAGATTAATTTTATTCACAAGCACTTTAGGGGCGAAAAATAACGATTTATTCATCTTCGGGCAGTTCTTCTTCCAAATCGGAAGAGAGTTCTTCTGTTTCGGAGCTTAGTTCCAAAAGGTCCTTCGATTCGATACCATCCATAGTTTCCACATCCCGAAGCTTACGGGAAATCTGATTGGTTCTGGTGGTCTGAAGCTTATCCAGGGTCCCTGTGGCGGTGTCCAATTGCTTGCGGACCCTTCTAAGGTGCACCGAGAAGTTTTCAAATTCCGCCTTTACGGCTCCCAGCACTTTCCATACCTCGCTGCTGCGCTTCTGCACAGCCAGGGTCCGGAATCCCATTTGCAGGCTGTTCAGCAGGGCTGACAGAGTGGTGGGACCGGTGATGGTGATCCGGTAAGTGCGCTGCAGGGTTTCAAATAGACCGGGGTGCCTCAAGATCTCGGCATAGAGGCTCTCTATCGGAAGGAACATGATACCAAAATCGGTGGTGTGGGGCGGATCCAGGTATTTATCACTGATGTCTTTGGCAAATCCCTCCACGGATTTGATCAGCACTTTTTGCGCTGCTTCGATTTGCTCGGGGATTCCCTGTTCATAGGCCAGGAGTAAGATTTCATAGGACTCTATGGGGAACTTGGAATCGACCGGCATCCACACCTCCTCGTCGGTGCTTTTACCTGGCAATTTAATGGCATATTCCACGTGGGCCTGACTTCCCTTCTTGGTGGCCACATTCATGCTGTACTGGTCGGGGGTCAGAATCTGCTCCAGAATGTTGCCCAGCTGGTATTCGCCCAATACCCCCCTGGTCTTCACATTGGAGAGCACCTTCTTCAGGTCCCCCACCCCGCTCGCCAGGGTCTGCATCTCACCCAGTCCCTTGTGCACCTGCTCCAGCCTTTCACTTACCTGTTTGAAAGATTCACCCAGGCGTTTTTCCAGGGTCGACTGCAGCTTCTCGTCCACGGTCTTCCGCATCTCATTGAGCTGCTTGGAATTGTCCTCCTGGATGCTTTTCAAATGCTTTTCGATGGTGTCCTGCATAGATTTGATA
>SPBY01000496.1 GCA_004525825.1 Bacteroidia bacterium | reverse complement strand
TGTGGAGTAATCCTGACCATTTATAAACCGGGAAAAGGGAAAGTGGACAGGGCAGTAATCTTTATCCCCCTTCTGCTATTTGTCGGGATGGGTGTAGTGGATTCCCTGGTAAAACTGGCACAGCACAGCTTTGTCATGGATGATGAAACGGCTCTTTTCAGTGCCATCCTGTTTTTAAATGCTTTCCTGTCCGGATTGTTGGTCATGATCTTCTACCGGAAAGACAGCAGACAGTTTCTACGGGGACCGGTCTGGGGCTGGGGCCTGTTGCTCGGAACGGTGAATTTCGGGTCCATCTTTTTTCTGGTCAGGGCCCTGAATTATGTTTCTCCCTCTGGCCTGGGATTGGATGGTTCAGTTGTTTTCGGGGCAAACAACATAAGCATCGTTGCTTTGAGCGTTCTGGTGGGCCTTCTTGTGTTTAAGGAGAAACTGAAATTAATCAACTGGTTGGGCATTGTTTTGTCGGCCCTGGCATTATTGCTGTTTGCACTGGTATAGATGACTGATCTTTACAGGACCATAGAAAATCACTCCGAGGGAATCTACAAAGAGAAGGGAAGCAAATTCCTGGCCTTTGCCTATCCTGTGAGCAGCGAAGAAGAGATCAGTCAATACCAGGCTGATCTGAGGAAGCAATACCACGATGCTCGTCATCATTGCTATGCCTGGCGCCTGGGGCCAGAAAAACTTGTGTACAGGGTAAACGATGATGGGGAACCTTCAGGAAGTGCGGGCAAACCCATCTTCGGCCAGATCCAGTCCAGGGACCTCAGTGATATCCTGGTGGTGGTGGTCCGCTACTTTGGCGGGACATTGCTGGGAGTAGGCGGTTTGATCAGAGCCTATCGCTCGGCAGCCTCAGATGCACTGGATCATAATTCCATTATAGAGCGCCGGGTCTTTGACAAAATGAAGTTGGATTTCGCATACGTACATATGAATTCTGTAATGAAACTAATCAAGGATCTTCACCTGGAATTTGAGAATCAGCTGTTCGATCTGGATTGTTCACTCATCCTCAGGGTATGGAAGCGCAAAAGTGAACAAGTCCTTCATGAATTTTCAAAAATCGAAGGATGCAAAATATCACTAATAGAAGAATAGTCACTATATTATATTCGTTATAAATCGTCAACTTATGAAAAACAAAAGCCTCGTTTCGATCACAGATTTCACCAAGGAGGAATATCTGCGAATCCTGGAATTGGCTGCCGAATTTGAAGCAAAGCCTCGTCAGGATATTCTGAAGGGATATGTGATCTCAACCCTGTTTTTTGAACCTTCCACCCGAACCCGCCTTAGTTTTGAAACCGCTATCAATGGACTGGGCGGAAGGGTCATTGGATTCAGCGATTCAGGAGCCACCAGCGCCTCCAAAGGAGAGACCCTTCACGACACCATAAAAATGGTCAGCAACTATGCGGACCTGATTGTGATGCGGCACCCCCTGGAAGGAGCAGCCCGACTGGCCAGTGAGGTATCTTCTGTTCCCATCGTCAATGCCGGGGACGGAGCCAACCAGCATCCCACACAGACCTTGCTCGACATGTATTCCATCCTGAAAACCCAGGGAAGACTTGAGAACCAGAAAATCTTCATGGTGGGGGACCTGAAATACGGACGAACGGTACATTCTCTGCTCCAGGCTATGTCGCTATTCAACCCCACCTTCTATTTCATTTCCCCGGAGGAATTAAAAATGCCTGCCACTTACAAGCTTCATCTGGAGAAAATGGGACTTAATTTCCACGAAGGAAAGGACCTGATCCAATTTCTCCCGGAAGCTGATATCATCTACATGACACGGGTTCAGCAAGAACGTTTTACGGATCCCATTGAGTATGAAAGGGTGAAAAATGCCTACATCCTGAGGCGGGATATGCTAAAGGATTGCAAGGAAACCATGAAGGTGTTGCACCCATTGCCACGGGTAAATGAGATCCACACCGATGTGGATTCAAGTCCCCATGCCTACTATTTCGACCAGGCAAGGAACGGCGTATATGTGCGTATGGCCATCCTCAGCGCCATACTAGGTGTCAAATAATTCAAAGACCAAAGAGAAAAGCAAGTAAAGATGAAAGATAAACAACTATCAGTCAGCGCAATTAAAGAAGGTACCGTGATCGATCACATCCCTGCTCCTGCCCTTTTCAAAGTAGTCTCCATTCTGAAGCTGGATACACTGGATACCATGATTACCATCGGGAACAGCCTGGGAAGCAGTAAACTGGGGAAGAAAGGAATCATCAAGCTTTCCAATGTGTTCTTCAAAGACGATGAAATCAACAAGATCTCCCTGGTGGCACCCTCTGCCAAGCTAAATATCATAAGGGAATATGATGTGGTGGAAAAAAGAGTGGTCGAGATTCCCGACGAAATATTTGGTCTTGTTAAGTGTGTGAATCCCAAATGCATTACCAACAATGAGAAGGTGAATACACGTTTTGACGTGGTCTCCAAATCAGACGTGAAACTGAAGTGCCACTACTGCGAGAAGATCACAGACCAGGACAACTTTGATATCCTTTAGACTACCTGATGCGGTCGTAGGCTTTTACCAGCAACTCGTCTCTGCGAATCCTTCTGAAGGCCAGGTAGAGGAGAATCATGCAAATGGGTGGAATGATGAATCTCCACTGATGTACAAGGATGGCCCCTTCAAGCTGATTCTTGGCCATTGCCACATAGTAAAACATCATCGCCACCATGCCAGCATGCAGGAGGATCAGAAAGATCGAAATCCTCATCTGCCGCATCCGGTTCATGTAAAAGAAAATGTTCAGAAATGCCAGCACGGCTACCAAGGCAAAATAGAGGGTAAGTGGCCAGGCGGCCACCGCCTCTTTCTCACCTTCCGCAGTAAAAAGACCCGAATGTTTCAACACAAATTCACTTCCATCCAGGGTAAAACGGGCCAGTGGCCCTGTCAGAAGAACGATCGACAGGACAAAGGCCCCCAGAAGGAAAAGAGTCTGAGAACGTTGTAACATACTAGTAGAATTTTAGTTCCCTCCCAGGATCAGCGGCATTCCATCGTCTCCAGATCCGATGATAACTATTTTGCTGTTGGCCGAATTGGCCAGCGTGAGGGTGGCGTCTATCCCCTTCTGTTTCAAAATATTGGAAGTAAGAGAAGCGCTGATAATGCGTTTATAATCTGCAATACCCTGTGCCTGGATCCTCATACGATCTGCTTCACTGGCCTCCCTTTCCAGTCTGTACTG
>SPBY01000368.1 GCA_004525825.1 Bacteroidia bacterium | reverse complement strand
TCTGAACGGGTTCAATCACATGGATGCCCTCCTTGCTGATGCGTTCCTCGTTACCCCTTTCTATATCACCGGGTATCAGAACGCGGTCGTGACCTTTGGCCGGTTTTGCAGCACGGAAGGTCTCGATCCATTTGTCCATCCGCTCTTTGAAGACTTCTGGTTTCTGGAATCCATCAATACGCATGGCACCGAAAAAGTGACCTGTGCCTTCCCCCACCTTTTCTTCTTTGACCGGCAGGTAAGCCAGCGAGGGGGGGCAAAACGGACCGAAATTGGCTCCCGAGAGGACTGCGGAAAGGATATCCACAATGGCGCTGAGGGCATAGCCTTTGTGGCTGCCGTGCTGGGCAGTGCCCCCCAGGGTTACCATGGACCCACCGCGGGTGATGATATCCGGATCGTCAGAAGGCATCCCATCGGCATCCTGCACCCAGCCCAGCGGAACCTTTTCGCCTTTTTTGGCGGCAATAGCCAGTTTGCCCCTTGCAACAGGTGTTGTGGAGAAGTCGGATACGAAAGGCGGATATTTACCTGCAGGAACCGACACTGAAATGGGATTGGTTCCCAGCATGGGTTCCACTGAGAAAGTAGGAGCAACCAGGGGATTGGCAATGGTCAGGCTGATCCCGATCATATCGTGTTTCAGGGCCATCATTGAATAGTATCCTGCGAATCCGTAATGGTTGGACCCCCTGGTAGATACCCAGCCAGTACCTGCCGTCTTGGCTTTTTCGATGGCGATCTGCATGGACCTGGTGGCTGCGATCATCCCGATGGCTCCGTCTCCGTCTACAACTGCCGTGCTGGGCGATTCATGAACGATCTTCACATTGGGCTTCACATTGATGCGATCTGCCTTCCACAGTTGGAAGTAGTCCTTGATGCGGATCATGCCGTGACTGGAATAGCCTCTCAGCTCGGCAGCGATAAATACATCGGTGGCCATTCTGGCATCTTCGGGGCTGCAGCCCATTTTTTCAAATACGGTTCGGGTAAAATGATATAGATAATCTGCGGTATACATGGGTTATAGCTTAAGTGTTGTTTTAGTTAGTACGGGTTATTTTCTGACGATTTTCCTTGATCTGGCCTGGGAAGTGGGCATGATCAGCATATCGTCGATGTTTACATGGGGCGGACGGGTGATGGCAAAGAGGATCGCTTCGGCGATATCCTCAGCGTACAGGGGAGTAAATCCATCATACACTTTGTCGGCCTCTTCCTGGTCTCCTTTGAACCGGACCAGGCTGAATTCGGTTTCAGCTGCCCCCGGGTTGATGGCGGTCACCTTGATCCCGTGCTCCACCAGGTCGATGCGCATGGCCTGGGTAAGTCCGTCTATGGCAAACTTGGTGGCAACGTAGACATTGCCCTTTTCGTAAGCCTCTTTCCCGGCCACGGAACCAATATTGACGATGTGACCCTTTCTTCTCTTAACCATTCCGGGGGAGATCAGCCTTGTTATATATAGCAATCCTTTGATGTTGGTGTCAATCATTTGCTCCCAATCGTCCACCACTCCCTCATGAATGTGGCTGAGCCCGGCTGCCAGTCCTGCATTGTTGACCAGTACGTCCACATTCTCCCATTTCCCCTTGAGCTTATCACAGGCCTGCTTTACGGCTTCCTGATCCCGGATGTCAAAAGTCAGTGACAATACATCGGCCCCGGTTTTCGAGCGGATCTCTTCTTCCAGAGATTCCAATTTTTCTGTCCGCCGACCCGTTATGACCACATCAAATTCGCTTCTGGCCAGAGTTTCTGCAGTGGCTCTTCCAAATCCAGCCGTAGCACCTGTAATTATGGCAATGGGTCTCATTTAAGACTGTTTCCAACAAATGTAGAAATTATCTTGATGATCTATTCACTATATTTGCTCATAAACAGACTCCCATATGGATAAGAATGCAAGCCAGCTAAAAGAACGTGCACTCTCCTACCTCACACAGGATGAGCTATATTCCATTGAATCGATGATGGGCCGCGAGCCCACCCCATTTGAACTGAATATGTTTGCGGCCATGTGGTCGGAACACATTTCCTATAAGAGCTCTATCAAGTGGTTGGAGGAAATGCCCGTGGAGGGAAAGGATGTTCTTGTCCCTGCGGGCGATGAAAATGCGGGGGTTATTCACATCAACGATGAATTGGCGTGTGTGGTGAAAATGGAATCGCACAACCATCCCATTGCTGTGGATCCGCGTCAGGGAGCAGTGGGGGTCGGAAATGTAAACCGCGATCTGATTACCATGGGTGCCGAACCGGTGGGACAGTTAAATATCCTGCGCTTCGGAAATCCCAAAGAAAAGCACATCCGCGACATGGTGAAGGCAGTGGTAGGTGCGCTGGGAAGCTATTCCAACAATTTCGGGGTACCCGTTGTGGGGGGTGAGATATTGTTTGACGACTCTTACAATTTTAATCCGCTGGTGAACCTCATGGGAGTGGGAATTGTGCGCAAGGACCAGTTGATCAGGGCCGCATTTACCGGGAAGGGCCAGGTGGTGGTATTGCTCGGTAAGAAGACTTCGGGACATGGGGTTCATGGAGCGGGATTTGCCTCCAAGGCACTGAAAAAAAAGGGACAAATGGTGCCTGAGTCTCAGGTAGCCGATCCGGCCAGCGGAAAAATTCTGATGGATTGCATCCATGAACTCAATGGGGAAGGACTGATCGCGGCAATGCAGGATATTGGCGCCGGGGGAATCCTCTGTGCTGCGGCAGAAATGGCCTTCAGGGGAAAGAAAGGAGTGGATATCATGTTGAATGACATACCGCTCCTGCATGAAGACATTGATGCCCTGGGCATCCTGCTGTCACAGACCCAGGAGCAGATGTTGCTTTCAGCCAGCAGGGATAATTTTATCCGGATCGCTGAAGTGGCCAAACGGTGGGAACTTGAATGCACCCGGATCGGATCGGTAACAGACGGCCAGGTGATCAGGATCCTGGAGGGTTCTAAAGTACACGGCGATCTGCCGGTAGATTTGCTGGTGAGGGGTGGGGGAGCCCCGGTCTATATAAGGGATATAAAAGAACGGGGAAAAACCCCAAGGGTCTGTTCGGCAGAAGAGGTTCCCTTACCGGGCAGCCTGAAAGATATGGCCCGGAAAATGGTATCGTTGCCCAACATTGCTTCCAGAAGGTGGATCTATGAACAGTTTGATACCATGGCTGGACTCTCCAACATGAGCAGTGAGTATGCTTCCGATGCTGGTATTGTGAAAATCAATGGATACGATCAGGCCCTGGCCATGAGTGTGGATGGCAATGCCAGATATGGAAAGCTTGAGCCAAGGAAGGGTGCCATGATTGCAGTGGTTGAGGCAGCCAGGAATATTATCTGTTCCGGCGGAAGACCAGTGGCCCTGGCCGATTGTTTGAATTACGGCGATCCTTCAGACCCCTATGTCTACCGCGATTTTGTTGAAAGTGTCAAGGGAATCGGGGAGGTGTGCAGAAAAATGGAAATCCCTATCATCGCAGGGAACGTAAGTTTCCATAACCTGACACACAATGGAGACGATATCACCTCCGTGATCCCTACACCGGTGGTCGGAATGGTCGGAATCCTGGATCATCATGAGAATGTGATGACGGTAAGCTTCAGGAACAAGGGGGACATGATCTTTCTGATTGGGCGCTCCGACAATGATATTTCCTCTTCGGAATACCTTTCGGTGTTCCATAACGTTCACGAATCAGCTGCTCCGAAGTTTGACCTGGAATATGAAATGAAACTGCATAAGGTGGTTTCCAGTGTCATTGAGAAACGCCTGGTAAGTTCGGCACATGATGTTTCGCTGGGTGGTTTGTTTGTGAACCTGGTGGAGTGTGCCTTGCCCGCGGGACTGGGTTTCGATGTGACTTCGCCGGCCGAGATCAGGGGAGATGCATTTCTTTTTGGGGAATCACAAAGCCGGGTGGTGGTTAGTGTTAGTCCTGAGCAGGAGACACAGTTCCTGGATTTCATGATGGAGGCTAACATTCATTTTTCTGCCCTGGGTCATGTGACCAAGGAGGAACTCAGGATCGACGATGTCTCCTTTGGATTTATCTCCGACTATGCACGCGATTTTGAACATGCGCTGGAACATCTCTTGGGCGATTGAAGTTTCTAAACGGATCTATACTATTTGTTATCTTTGGCCGTTTAAAACCAATAATGAGAAACTCTTTTCTGATCATCCTGGTGTTTGCTTTTTCACTGTCTCTTTTCGGTCAGGAAGAGCGCCCAAGGAACCTTACTGCCTTTGACCTGA
>SPBY01000375.1 GCA_004525825.1 Bacteroidia bacterium | reverse complement strand
TCAGCTTGTTCATTGGCCTCATTAAACCTTAGTTCCGCTGGATAGGCCCTGATATAAAGGACAGAGTAATTGTTGTTTTCGTGAAAGACGGAAAAATCGGGATGCAGGGAAAGCCTGCTCGGGTTGTACAGCGAGGCCATGTGCCCCTCCTTGGCCTCGGTAGCCACCTTTTCTGAGGAGCGGCATCCTGCTGCCATGCCTGCCACAGCACAACACAAAATGAACCATTTTAGCTTCCGTCCCATGCTCCTAAATTTAACTATTTTCTTTTTCCTTCCACTTTTTCAAGCAAGAGGTTTTGCTTCTCCCAGGAAGTCAGTGCCTCATCGTGCTTCTTTTTAAGCTGTTCATACTCCTCATACACCTCCATCCCTTTGATGTTATCCGGATTCATCAGCATTTCATCCATTTTTGATAACTCCTCCTCAATCTGCTCAATTTCGTGTTCCAGCGATTTCACCCTGTTGGCGATCTTCCGGATCTTCTTTTCGTGCTCCTTCTTCTCCGCATACTGCATCTTGTTCGATGGCTCAATCCTGAGCTCTTCGCCCGCCGATCCGGAGGAAGGTACGGCAGTTTTACCCTTTGAATTCCCGTGCTTTCCTCCTGACTTTGATCTGGACGGAGCTGTTGAAGCCGGTGGCTCTTTCCGCTCAATCTCCCTCAGTGAGGATAGTTTCCGCCTTCGCAGAAAATCGTAAATCCCTCCCAGGTGCTCATATACCTTGTGGTCTCTGAATTCGAACACCTTATCGACCAGTCCGTCGAGGAACTCCCGGTCATGAGAAACCACAATAAGTGTACCATCAAAGGCGGACAATGCACTTTTCAGGATATCTTTTGAACGCATGTCCAGGTGATTGGTGGGCTCATCCAGGATTAAAAGGTTGAAGGGTTGCAGCAACATCCTGGCCATCGCCAGCCTGGAACGCTCACCCCCGGAAAGCACTTTAACCTTCTTGCCCACATCGTCGCCACTGAACAGGAAGGCCCCCAGGATATCCCGGATCTTTGTGCGTATGTCCCCCACCGCGGCCCGATCGACGGTCTCCAGAACCGTGAGATTGCCATCCATGATCTCATCCTGGTTCTGAGCAAAATATCCCAGTTCCACGTTGTGGCCCATTTTCAATCCGCCATCATGATCCAATTCTCCCACCAGGATCCTGGACAGGGTGGTTTTCCCTTCCCCGTTTTTGCCGACAAAAGCTACTTTTTCGCCCCGTTCTATCACCAGGTCCACCCCATTCAGAACAAGATGTTCCCCGAAACTCTTCTTCAGGTTGTTTGCCTCCACCACGATGGTGCCTGAACGTTTTGCCGGGGGAAATTTCAGGGTCATGCCCTTGTTATCCTCCTTCTCCACTTCGATGCGGTCGATCTTCTCAAGCTGCTTGATTCGCGACTGTACCTGGACCGCCTTGGTGGCTTTGTAGCGGAAGCGGTTGATGAATTGTTCAGTATCCTGAATCAGCTTTTGCTGATTCTCATAAGAGGCATTCTGGACCGTAATCCTTTCCTCCTTAAGCTGTAAATACTTCGAGTAAGAGACCCTGTAATCATAAATCTTTCCCAGCGAAAGTTCAATGGTCCGGTTGGTCACCTTGTCGATAAAAGCCCGGTCGTGCGAGATAATCAGGATTCCTCCGGGGTAGGCACTTAGGAAATTCTCCAGCCACTGGATGGATTCAATATCCAGGTGGTTGGTGGGCTCATCCAGCAAAATATAATCGGGCCGGCTCAGGAGAATCTTGGCCAACTCGATGCGCATTCGCCACCCGCCACTGAATTCGTGCACGGGCCGATCCATATCCGTAGGTTTAAATCCAAGACCCACCAGTGTCTGCTCTACTTCTGCATGAATGGAATGTCCCCCCTCCAGCTCAAACTGCTCGTTGGCATTGGCGAGCTCCTGGATCAGCTCCAGGTACTCCCTGGATTCATAGTCGCTTCTCTCTCCCAGTTCAGCGGTGATGGCATTAATTCGTTTCTTCAGAGCAATCACGGAAGCAAAAGCATTGAGCGCTTCGCGGTAGAGTGATTTCCCCTTGCTGTGTTTCATCTGCTGGGGCAGGTAGCCCACCGTAAGCCCCGCCGTCTTCACCACCCTGCCTTCATCGGTCTCCTGCAGGCCTGCAATCAGGTTCAGGATGGTGGTTTTCCCTGCTCCGTTGCGCCCCACCAGTCCGATGCGGTCGCCCGGGTTTACCTGGAAAGTGATGCTGTCAAACAGAACAAAGGCACCGAAGCGAATGCTTATATTGTCTATGGATATCATTCGCCGGCAAAAATAGAACAAATCATCGACTCAGTTGTATAAATAGCCGGTACAAACTCAAATCTGAACATAAAAATGTAAGGTATGATTACAGGAATCATTATTGGACTTATCGCAGGCATAATCGTTGGAGTGCTGGTGGCCTTTTTTGCATCCCCCTCGCTGATGTTCCGCGAGGATAGCTATCAAAAAGATTTCGATACCTCCGTGGCCCAACTGGAGGCGGCGGTCATGGCCAAGGGATGGAAGATCCCTCATGTTCACGATCTTCAGGCCACCATGAAAAAATTCGGAAAGGATGTACATAGCGTTAAGATTTTCGAAATCTGTCACCCCGATTACTCTTACGAAATTCTTAGCCGCAATGAGGAAAAGATCGTATCGAGCATGATGCCCTGCAGAATCTCGGTCTATGAAAAAGAGGACGGATCAGTGTGGATCTCCAGGATGAATTCGGGATTCATGGCCAAACCCATGTCACGGATTGTCAGAAAAACCATGTCAGCTGCTGCCAATGATGTGGAGGAGATCATTGCAGAAGTGATGCAGTAATCCTACTTTTGCTCTCCATATACGCAGATAGTTTGAGCAGAAAAAAGAAACCACTACCCCTCCTGGAAGAGGTGACCATTGAAAACATTGGCGCCGAGGGGAAATCCATCGCACGGGTCGACAACATGGTGGTCTTTGTAAAGGAGGCTGTTCCTGGTGATGTGGTTGATCTTCAGGTATTCAGAAAGAAGGGCAGGTACATGGAAGCGCAGGTGGTAAAGTACCTCCGTTACTCCGACCAGCGAACCGACCCCTTTTGTGCCCATTTCGGGGTATGCGGAGGGTGCAAATGGCAGCACCTGCCTTACGACCGCCAGCTTTTCTACAAGGAACAACAAGTGGTGGATGCCTTCCGCCACATTGCCGGGGTAGAGATTCCTCCCTCGCTACCCATCCTGGCTTCAGAGCCCACTACCCTTTATAGAAACAAACTTGAGTACACCTTCTCCAACCGCCGCTGGTTGCTCTATGATGAAGCTGCTTCCGAGACTCCGCCGGAACATACCAATGCGCTAGGACTGCATGTCCCCGGACGCTTCGACAAGGTGGTGGATCTGGAAACCTGCTACCTGCAGGATTATCCCACCAACCAGGTACGCAACTTCCTGAGGGAAAAGGCCCTGGCTATGGGACTCACATTTTATGACCACCGGAGCAACGAGGGACTGATGAGAAACCTGATCATCCGCACCTCCACCCTGGGCGAAGTGATGGTGATCCTGTCGGTACAATTCGACGTTCCTGAGCTTTATGAATTGCTGGAAGCAGTAAAAAATCAGTTTCCGGATCTCACCAGCCTGATGTACGTGATCAATCCCAAGAAAAACGAAGCCCTCTACGACCAGGATATCATTGCCTATGCGGGCAGGGACCATATTTTTGAGCAGCTGGAGGATCTCAAGTTCAAGATTGGGCCCAAATCCTTTTTCCAGACCAACTCCTACCAGGCACTCAGGCTCTACCAGGTGAGCCGCGAGTTTGCCGGTCTTAGCGGCCATGAGATACTCTATGACCTCTATACGGGAACCGGAACCATTGCCAATTTTATGGCAGGCCGGGCCAGCCAGGTGGTAGGCATTGACTCGGTACCCGAGTCCATCGAAGATGCAAAAGTCAACTCAACACTCAATGGGCTTGAAAATACCCGCTTCTTTGCAGGGGATATGAAAGATATTTTTACTGACTCCTTCATCAGAGAGAACGGTAAACCGGAAGTGATCATCACCGATCCTCCCAGGGCCGGAATGCATGCGAATGTGGTGGAACAGATCCTGAAAATTGCTCCCACCCGGATTGTTTATGTCTCCTGCAATCCGGCCACACAGGCCAGGGATGTGGAGATGCTGGC
>SPBY01000526.1 GCA_004525825.1 Bacteroidia bacterium | reverse complement strand
CTTAAAATCTTTTTCGTTTTCATAGGTTTGGTTTTAAGTTTTTAAGGGTTTAAGGTTTAATTAGTAATTACCAAATAGAGACGTGTGAGATACAAGGCGCACAGAAACTAAAATAGGCCTTAAGATATTACGTATCAATACCTTAATGTCTGAATCAGGCAGCAAATAGGTTGATATGATTAACCTTTTGAGAGGAGCTGAATAGTGAAATGGTTTAGGTGGTATCACCTAAATTGCGCGCACCAATGATAGAAGTGCTTAAACCCTTTGAATTAGTTTACATAGGGGCAGGTCGTGCAAAATTCCGCACAGCCAAAGTCAACCAGGTTTTCCCGGCAGGCATAGCGGACCATCCCAAGAAGGTTGGACACCCCAAATTTTTTCTGAATGTTCCTCCTGTGGGTTTTCACTGTATTCTCGCTGATGCTTAGGTTTTCTGCGATATATTTATTGGTATGGCTTTGAACAAGCAGTGTAAGTATTTCTGTCTCTCGGACTGTAAGGGATTGATTATCTGGATGTTGATACATATTATTACCGGCGACCAGGGTTTTTGTTATATCTGAACAGAAATAGGGCTTATCTTCCGACATCTTGATGAGGGCTGTGAACAAATCCTGCCAGGAGCACGATTTTAAAAGGTAACCCTGAATGCCCGATTCAAGCAGATCACCTGTAATATACTTATTGGTTAAATGTGAAATCAATAGAATTTTTACAAATGCAAATGACTCGGTCAATAGTCTAATGTACTTCAGGTCTTTCGCTCCGGGATGGTCCACTTCCAGTATCAGAAAATCAGGAGAACCAGCGCCGCCAAGGGAAGTCTTTAGTTTATCACCCACCGGGACACTGTTTGCTACATTAAAATTGTCAAAGCCATCAATGATTTTCTCCAATCCGTTCGAAAAAAGTCTGGATGAGTAACCTATTAATACCTGGTGGTTATGGGAGCCCATAATCGTACCTAATTGCACATAATTTATGACATTTTTTTGAATTAGCACTCATCTCAAATCAAGGAAATTGAGGAATCGATCCTTCTGATTCGAGCAATGCCCCATTTGCGAAAAAGTGGGCTACCCAAAAGGGTCAGTCGTTTTTCTGGATCAGCTCTGCCCCATTGGTCATGTTCTCCTCAATGGTGGCGGGATCGCCTTTGTAATAGACGATGCTGCCGGTAGTACCCACGGCATTCAGGTAATTGGTGGCATTCACCCAGGCCATGGCTCCGTTCCTCACCGATACCCAGGTATTTTCCGCCTGGAGTGGTTCAGAAAAAGCCCATCCCGAATCCCTGTCATCCATATTATAATAACAACCGTCCGACATCTCTATCAGCTGATCCGTAGCCGTTCCTTCCACAAAGCACAGGGTCCCGCTCCACATGCTGAGTTTATTCTTGCTAAGCTCCACCTGGCTAAAACCCACAAATGCTTCATCACTTAATATGATGTCCAGGGTATCCACGGTTATCGTATGGTAGGAATAGATCGCTGCAGAATTATAGGCCGCAACGGTCAGAGTATGAGACGATGTGGTAAAATCGGAGGCAAGGTTCAGCCTGCCGTTCTGGGTGCAACTCACTGAGACCATATCGTTATGATATATTTCAACCACCACGTTCTGAGCCGTACCCGGGTTTGGCAGGGCTATGGTCAGAATCCCGTCAGATACCACAAGTTGTACACTGGAAAGATCTCCCGATCCACTTACGCTCAGATCCGGATTTCCGTTCATCAGCTTGACCGTCACATTATGAGCCACAATCAGCTTATCGAATGGATCCACTTCCGGGTAGATTATATTAGCGTCCTCCTCACATGCTGTAAAAGTTGCAAAGGATAACAATATGAGGCTTATTACTAAAGGCACCAGGCTTCTTCTCATAACCAATTTTTCTAAAAGATAATTACTAATAGTTGAAAGTGTAGCTTACGACCATGTTATCCGGACGATTGTCCTCCTCCAGTCTAAAGCCTAACATGCCAGACATGGCAGCCGGATAATCTTTGAAATATTTCACATCCCCCAGTACCGGATATTCAGAAATTCTATTTCTCAGCAGGGGATTTTCTTCCGCCCCGTAGAGCAGGTCAATGTACCTGAGATCGTCCAGGTCCATGTGGGTGGTGTAGCCGAAATCCAGGGGGTGCCAATGTCCATCTTCATCCTGGAATTCGGCCCACTGGTGGTGATAGTCAAAGATCCCGTTGTCGTCGTGATTGTATACCACTCCCCAAACTGTGCGGGCTGGAATGTCGACGGACCTGCAGAGCGCCACAAACAACCTGGAAAAATTTATGCAGGTTCCGTAACCGATGGCAAGGCTTTCAGAAGCTTTGTCTTTAAAAGCGTATTCGTAAACCCTGCTCCCAAAATAGGCTGATAAATGGAGCTGTATCTTCCGTGCCCTGTTAAAGCTTCCCTCCACCTCATGGCACAATTCTTCTGCCTTCTTGAGGATCTCCTTATGATCCGAGTCGATGTAGTACGATGGTTCAAGCCAAAGGCTTGAGGTAACAAGCTCTTCCTGGAAAAGGGCAGTATCCCCTTCCATGGTGGTATAAGTAATGATCAGCCTGTCGCCCCGATCAAGTGCTTCTGCTGGTATCCTGTACCAGTATCCACCACATTGATCATATGTAAGTTCAGGTTCTGTCTTTTCCCCATTAAGCATGATGTCCACAGAGCCCGGTCCATGCAAGTTTCGACCGGCCGGTATCAGGACGCCGTCGGCTTCATGATAGGACTTCTCACAGCCCTGACTCAGGCAAATCAGAAGCCAGAACAGTCCACACCAGGCTTTGATGTTCCATCGCAAACTCATTGTATGGGAAAATTAAGAAATTCTTGCGGCAAATTCATGATACATTCCTGTAGAGGCAGCAATAAATGGGTATTTTCACTAATTCACTTCTACAGCAGACAATTAACAGGAGAAACTTTCACCGGATCTATTCGCGATCCTTTTCATAAACATGTCTGAATTAATATTTAAATCATCGATCACTCCATCGCATCTTGATAAATGCAAGATAATAAAT
>SPBY01000562.1 GCA_004525825.1 Bacteroidia bacterium | reverse complement strand
GGTTCCCAGCATCCAGATGGCTGGCCATGTGCCCAGGGCCGAAGGGATCCTGGCACGGACTTCAATTCGTCCATACAGAAATTCCTGTTTCCCCAAAGTATTGATGGAAGCCGAAGTGATGGAGTCCTCCCCCTCTTCCAGTAAAGCATTGATGAGGCAGAGCCCCTCTTCCACCCTTACATTTTTCAGATCGCTGGTATAGTACTGAAGTTCATTGTTCCTTTCATACCCGGTTTCGTATCCCCAGGACTCAGCAGCGGGCGATCCGGTATAATCAAATTCGTCCGACCAGATAATTTCCCAACTCTCCTTGGTACTGCATCCATTCAACAAGATGATGATCAGCACCAACAAAAATGAATTTCTCAAAAGTTTCATGGTATAGGTTTTAGGTTTTTCATGGCTTAGCACTGCAAATTAATAAAACTCTTTCTCATATGGTTATGTGACCGCTTGATCTTATATTTATGTCTTGCCTTCATCCATACCATGTAACTTCACACAGACCATGAGACCTGAAAAAAACTTTCTGCAAATCCTGTTCCTCGCTATCCTTTTGATTACCGGTAACTGCCTCAAAGGTCAGGTAAAAATATGGGAGGAGATGCTCACCCTGCCCACCTACGAGCCCAAACCTGCCGATAAGAATCCTATGTTCTATGTGCCTGATGCCTACCAGGGTGCCAAAAGGGTCCTCTATCCCTACCCCCTGATGGACAATCTGTCTTCTGAAAAATCGGAACAGGAACACAGGGCGGTCTATCTCGAGAACGAATACATCAGACTCTGCCTTTTGCCCGATATCGGGGGACGTCTTTTTTATGCCACCGACAAGACCAACGATTACGAGATCTTCTACCGTCAGCATGTGATAAAACCGGCCAATATCGGGATGCTGGGGGCCTGGATCTCAGGCGGTATCGAATGGTGCGTATTCCATCATCACAGGGCATCCACTTACCTGCCGGTGGACTACCGGCTGGTGGAGAACGACGATGGCAGCAAGACCATCTGGTTTGGAGAGATCGAACCCAGGCATCGGATGAAATGGAGCATCGGGCTTACGCTCCACCCGGGCAAAAGTTATATTGAAACCGATGTTCGGATGTTCAACCGCACCGAGCATACAAACTCCATCCTTTACTGGGCCAATGTGGCCACCCATGTAAATGACGATTACCAGGTATTCTTCCCTCCCAGTGTAAATCAGGGAGTGTATCATGCCAAGAACAGTTTCATCCACTGGCCCATCTCCGACGAGATATACAACGGAAAGGACTATACGGGTGGGATCGATGTGAGCTGGTGGAAGAATCATCCCGATCCCATTTCCATTTTTGCCTACGACCTGCAGGAAGATTTCATGGGAGGATATGACCACGCCAAAGATGCAGGCACGGTACATGTAGGCAACCACCATGTGGTCAAAGGAGCCAAACTCTGGGAATGGGGGCCTGGTGAATACGGACACATGTGGGATTGCGAGATTCTGACCGATTCGGACGGACCCTATGCCGAACTGATGGTGGGTGGATTTTCAGATAATCAGCCCGATTACAGTTGGATCAAACCGGGCGAAATGAAGCATCTGAAACAGTACTGGTACCCGGTTCGGAACCTGGGCGGTATAAAGAATGCCAATCTGGATGCAGCAGTGAATCTTGCATTTGTCAGTGACAAATTTGTGAAAATTGGATTTAATACCACCAGCCTACAGGATGGGTGCAGGATTGTTTTGCTGAAGGAAAACAAAGCCATCTATGAAACACAGATAGACCTTGGACCTGACAAGCCCTTTCAAACCGAAATAGAGGTGGAAGAAGGAACAAAACCCACCCAGTTGACGGTCAGACTGCTGGACCGGGAAAACAGGGAGCTTATCTCCTACCAGGAGAAGGAACAGGAGTATGTGTCCGAACTACCCGAAGTTGTCTCGCCACCACGCTTACCTGAGGACATTGAACAGATTGAGGAACTGGTTATGACCGGTCAGCGGATCATGCAGTTCCACAACCCGGGCTACGATCCGGAGGACTACTTCCTGGAAGCCATACAAAGGGATCCGCTGAATGCACTGGCCAACCTGCACCTGGGAAACCTGGCTACCAAAGCGGGGAAATACGAGGATGCAGCCGGTTTTTACCGGAAGAGTATCCGGCGAATCACTGCTGACTATACCCGTCCACGCGATTGTGAGGCTCTGTACCGCCTGGGGGTGGTACTAAAGAAGCAGAAGAAGTATGACGATGCTGTGGATACCCTCTATCGTGCCACCTGGGACCAGGGATTTTATGCGGCAGCCCACTTCGAACTGGCAGGAATCTCCATGCTTATGGGAGAATACTCTGAAGCCCTGGATCATTTGAACCGATCCCTCTCCATGAACTCCCTCCACCCGGAAGCACATGCCCTGAAATCGGCCATTTTGCGTCAGCTTGGAGACAAGGAGAATGCCGGAGTCAGTGCCCGCCGGGCCAGGATGCTAGATCCCCTGGATCATATGGCTGCCTTTGAACTTCTTAAAGAAGGCTCCATTTCTCTATCCGAATTTGAGGCTCTGCTCAACCAGAACAAGGAGAACTACCTGGAACTGGCTTCAGACTATTTCAACTTTGGACTTTTCATGGAAGCCTCGGAAGTGGTGGCTTTGGCCGTGAACAGCAAGTATCCCTCGCTCCGCTCCTATCCCTCGCTCCGCTCCTATCCCATCCTGCACTA
Organism: Bacteroidia bacterium; assembly: GCA_004525825.1. GTDB lineage: Bacteria > Bacteroidota > Bacteroidia > Bacteroidales. The sequence goes on along the minus strand of SPBY01000562.1, from coordinate 146 downwards.
TTATGCAGGCTGGTTGAATGAGAAAATGGGGGATAAAAATCTCGCCAATAGCTATTATGCTTCAGGGGCTGCAGCCTCCACCGACTATGCCTTTCCTTTCAGGTTCGAGACCCTTGAAATACTGGAGGCTGCCCTTCAATACAATT
>SPBY01000579.1 GCA_004525825.1 Bacteroidia bacterium | reverse complement strand
GTCTCCACAGAGTGGACAAAAGCGATGTTCCGGGTGTTCAGCGGAAATGAGTCAGCAACCCCTCCCCCGGTCTTGCCAAACAGGATGATCTCCACCTGATCTCTGTCCACCTCGCCGGATAAAAGCCCGATAGCTTCCATGAAATATGGATATCCTTTCATGACATTCTTTACTGTTGCTGCCCCAAAGAGGATATACTTCTTTTCGGGATCGAGTCCCAGGCTGGCACAGGACTCTTTCCTTGCTGCGGGTTGAAAAACAGACTGGTCGACCGGATTGTGAATGGTGTGGACCTGGCTATGTTGAAGCAATGAGCTTGCCCGTACACAATCGTTCATCCACTTGCTGGGAGTAATCACCGTGAATTTCCCCTTCCTGAACCTAAGCTCCTTCTTTTTCCATATGCGATGCGACAGGTCGCCCGCTCCTGGTTTTTTGAGGTAGGGACAATGGCCACAACTTCGGGTATATTCCTTGCATTCCAGTGCGTAATGACAGCCCCCGGTAAAGGGCCACATATCATGAAAGGTCCATACCACCGGCTTGCCTGAGCTCAGCAACTCTTTCAATGAGTTCAGGGATAGAAACCCGGCATTGATCCAGTGAAGATGAATGATATCTGCTTCTCTGACAAGCGCATTCCGCGATATGTTTTCCCCTGTATTGGCCAGTGAGAAAAGGAAGCGGATGTTTTTGGATCTTTCCCGGGGCAGAAATACCAGGCGTTCCGATACAAATCTCAGAAAGTTGAGCCAGTGCTTTAATTTTCCATGCGTGGTAGAATAAATCCCGCTGGCTTCATCAGCTCCCTCCTGAACCAGCATTTTTGCCTCCACACCTTCCTGTTTCAACGCTTCCAGAAGCCTGCTGGAAGCAATGGCTGCCCCACCTGTCTGAGGGTGTTTCCCTATCAGTAGTACATTCATCTCAGCCATCAGTCTTTATAAGTGATATCTCCTCGCCCGTCGCCGAAACATTAAATATCCTATATCCGGCAAGATTCAATCTGGAAATGGCCTGCTTTGTTCGCTTCACACCCATGTGGTGGAACCTGTGATGAAACTCAATAAGCACCTGCAATACAGGCACGGGTGAAGCAACAATATCTTCAATGACCTCATACTCTGCACCTTCTATATCCATCTTCAGTATATCTATTTTTTTGTGCCCCAGCTTCTGCACGATGGTGGGTAAGCGGTGCACAGGCAATATATGCTGTTTCAAACCCACTCCTGCCTTCTCTTCTGAATGTGTGGCAAACAATGAATGTATACCCGGGTCGGCCGGTTCAGCAAATAAAATCTCCCCATCGGTGGAGGCCAGTCCATAGGGATAAAAATGAAACTCCGGAGGCAGCTCCTGTCCCCCGATCCAGGCAACAGATTTCGGGGAAGGATCAAAGGCGTGAATGTGAAGATGGAAGTTCTTCATCAGCTGCAGATCAAATGATATATCCTCACCCACTCCAAAAGAATAGACCACCGAAGATTCATTGAGGGTATCGGGACAGAAGGTCCAGTTTGCGTAGCGGTTCCCAAGTGTCAAACGGTTTCGACGAAGCTGCCGGAACTTGTAAAAATCCCTTCCGAGCAATACCTTCCTTCCCCTTAATATGGTGGTGAAAAAATCGTTCATTGAACTGATATGCAATCGTCTAATTTAATGAAATAGACCCAGATCCGATTCCATGTCCCGGACAATCTTCCTGTAATCATAGGTAGAACGCACAAACGTTTCCCCCTGGCTGCCCAGTCTGCTTCGCATTTCCGGATCGCTTATCATGTCCATAATCTTATGGGATAAATCCTCCAGGACACCAGCAGTGTAGGTCATCCCGCCCCGGGACAGCCTCTCCGCATTGGTCATATCAGCAGCCATGATGACCGGTAATCTGCAGGCCTGTGCATCCAGCGCACTCAATGTGTTTTCATCAGGAAAAACAACAAAATCTGCCATGGAGTACCATGTATAGAGCTCTGATACAGCCACAGCGGGTATAAGCCTGAAATGGATATTCTCCTGATTAAATTCTCGTTCCAGGAATTTATTTTTGTAGCTAGCCTCAGCTGCACCCACAAAATAAATATATAGCGGCTGATCGATCCGGTCCCTGATTAATTCCACGGCCTCAAGGATCAGATGGGGATTCTTCCTGAAATTCATCTTCCCGGTATAGAGAAGCAGGATCCCGTTTTCAGGTATTTGCTCCTTCTGTCTGCCCGCCTTCCTGGCATTGTCGTCATAACGGAACATGCTGAGGTCCGTCCCGATGGGTGAATAGAGAATGTGATCGGCCGAAATCCCGTATTCCTGCTCCAGGATCATCCTGTTCTCCGGAACCGTGGCAAATACTTTTGCCCCGTAGCGCCGGATCCTTTTACTTGCTAGCTGTTGAAAGAAGAACTTAAATATGCTGAATTTAAGTCCTGGCTGGAATTGACTCAATAAGGTATGGGTGTCAAAAAAGACGGTATACTTGGAGAGGATCTTCCTGCTAAGGAGAATCCTGATGGAAGAGTATGATTCCAGGGTGTGAACATAGAGGATATCGGGATCCAGCTTTCGAATGGATCTGATCAATCCCTTAAGCCAGAGGTTCTGCCGTGATCTCCTGTCCAGGGCCGAAGGCAAGCGGTATACGGATACAGCAAACTCCTTACCGAATTCCTCATCGGACGATTGCAGGTCGTGCCAATCGTCGGAGGCGGTCCACAATCGGGACGAATCGGAGCATAAGATCGAGAATGAATGATCGGGATGGTGGTACCT
>SPBY01000574.1 GCA_004525825.1 Bacteroidia bacterium | reverse complement strand
GCTAAAAGAGGAACAGGTGCTGACTCATGCAAGTCAGCACCTGTTCTAATTGAATCAGGAAGAATCGGCTAATGCTTTACCAGCCTGGTCAAAGACAAGCCATGATCTTTGGTCCTGACTTCCAAAAAGTAAATTCCGGAACTGAGTCCTTGCAGGGACAATACGTGATTGGATGACTGGAGGCCGGTAACAGACTTCAATAAGGATCCTGTAACACTGAAGACAGATACAGATTCAAGATATACCTTGGCATTTATATAAAGAACATCCATGGCAGGATTGGGAAATATGGACAAATCATCCATCCAGGTATTTGGTTCTAAGCCTGTTGTTCCAAAGATATCCGTGAAGTTTGTGTTGTGGATGAATACCAGTTCCATATCACCGGTGGTTTCACCGGTTTCCAATCTCCATGCGTGATCAGTGGGTGGTGCATCATAAATCCCGTTTCCATTATGATCGGCGTAAAAATCGACCATGTATGAACCTCCTGGTTCAATCACATGGGATTCAACATCGAAATCTGCACCGGGAACTGCATCGATGACAATGGTATCAAGGTATTGACCCGATGCCTGATCCTTCACATAAAAGGTCATCATCTGACCCACATGGGGAGTCATGCCTGAGAGTCGGACTTTCAGCCTGTGTTTCCACTCGATATCAGTAAAGTTGGTATTATGTGCAAAATCAAGTACTTCATCGCCCATGGCTTCGGCAATCTCAAGTCTCCATGCGTGATCGACAGGTGGGGCGTCATATTGGCCGTTTCCATTGTGATCACTGAAAAAATCCACATGGTAGGACTTGCCCGCCTGGATCTTGCTCAACTCAACGGTAAAGGATACTGCCACTGTCTCACTTTCCCGGTCAATGATCTCACCGGTTTCATTATCGATCAGTGCAAAATAGATCTCTTGTCCCACATGCGGGTCCATCCCGCTCAGGTTCACATAGACGCGGTGTTCCCACTGGATGTCTGTAAAGTTGGTGTTATGCACAAAATCCAGGATCTCATTGCTCATGGCATCGGCGATCTCAATCCTCCAGGCGTGGTCGACAGGTGGGGCATCATAGCTTCCGTTCCCGTTGTGGTCTGCAAACATTTCAAGCGTGTAAGAATGTCCGGGCTCAATCCCCGGTACTTCTAATGAAAAGGATATTTCAACCGTAACACTTAAGCGGGCAATCTCCACCTTGCTGTCATCATCTGTAACAGAAAGCCAGAGGGTTTGTCCCACGTGGGGTGTCATGCCTGAAAAATTTATCGTCAGGGTATTCTCTGGAACTGCCTCCACGATCACTTTTCCCACCATTCCGAAGGCAACGTGCGGATCGCACTGATAATCGTAAACTCCCGGAATGGTAAAAACATGACTGAACACCCAGCTGGCCCCAACATTATTGCCGAATGACTCCGGATTGGAAGGGAATTTGGATTGCAAGCCATTCACATTGTGGCTAGCTGCCATATTGGTCCAGATAACCTCATCACCCACATTGATGGTAATTTCATCCGGAGTAAAAACATTGTTTGTGACACTCACCGCATGGGATACCTGCCCTGAAGCAGCCAATTGCATGGCCCAAATCAGTATGAAGATCCAGTATCCCCGGACCAGAAGAACTCGTGTAAAATTACATTTCATGATCGTTGGATTTAATAAACATTTTTTGATCTCTGGTCTCTTAAATATTTCAAAGCCAGATACTGGAAAGATGCATTGGAGGTGATACCAAAGTAATATCTAAATGTAGGGAGGAGGTGCTATTTTACAATGTAACCCAGGTCACATATGTCCCCTGAAACATTGTTAAAATTATGTTAATTAAATGCTTACCGTGGTCGCCATAAAAAGCTTGCCTGGACAAACCACCTTTTGGTGAGAATAAATCAGAATATCTTAAATTGCTGAAGTAATATTTCTACATTACTGATATCTAAAATATCTGGCTCATAATCCTGGATAAAATGAATATACGAACCCGCCTTTCCTTCCTGTTCATACTGTTTTTACTCTATGGCTGTGCCGATAAAAAAGGGGCCGCCTATGTGGAAGGTCTTCTCTACCTCGATGGCAAACCGGTAAGCATCGAAATGATGGATGGAATCATCACCAGGGTCAAGCCCCTAAGCTCAAAAACTGATCTCCCCCAAGCCTACCTGGCCCCGGGCTTGATTGATATCCAGATAAACGGGTACATGGGAGTGGATTTTTCAGACCAGGATCTGAATCCTGATAAGATGCAAGAAGCTACATTCGCCTTATGGAAAGAGGGGGTGACATCCTATCTTCCCACGGTGATTACCCGGGATCATGAGAGGCTGGCCCGGAGCTTTTCCCTGCTGGCAGAGGCCATGGACGATGAGATTATCTCCCTGTCCATTCCGGGATTTCACCTGGAAGGGCCCTATATTTCCCCGATAAAAGGCTACCGGGGGGCGCATCCTGAACAGCATATCCGCTTGCCCGACTGGGAGGAATTTTCGGAACTCCAGGAAAAGGCTCATCAGGGGATCAAGCTTATTACTGTTGCCCCGGAAATAGAAGGAGCCATTCCCTTTATCAAGAAATGCGACGATAGCGGCGTGGTGGTCTCCCTGGCCCATCACAACGGAAGCCCGGAGAACATTGATCAGGCTGTGGCGGCTGGTGCTTCTTTCTCTACCCACCTGGGCAACGGCTGCGCCAATGAGATCAACCGTCATCACAATCCCCTCTGGCCTCAACTGGCCCATGACGGACTTTCCATCTCCATCATCGCCGATGGATCTCATCTTACCAAAGAAGAAGTCCGGACCTT
>SPBY01000521.1 GCA_004525825.1 Bacteroidia bacterium | reverse complement strand
CTGGAAGAGGGGGAGGACTCCATCACTTCGGCTTCCATCAATACTTTGGGGAAACAGGAATTTCTGTATGGACGAATTGAAGTCCGTGCCAGGATCCCTTCGGCCCTGGGCACATGGCCAGCCATCTGGATGCTGGGAACCAACCTAAGCGAGCTGGGATGGCCCGCCTGCGGAGAAATCGACATCATGGAGCACGTGGGCTACGATCCCGACCGCATCCATGCCAACATCCATACCATGGCCTACAACCATTCCATCGGGACCAACAAGGGCAATCGGATCGAGGTGAGGGAACCCTGGGCCGATTTTCACATTTATGCCTTGGAATGGTTTGAGGACCATATGGATTTCTTTATGGACGATTCGCTTTACTTTGCCTTCGAGAACGATGGGACTGGGAACAACGATACCTGGCCCTTCGATAAGCCCCACTACCTCTTGATCAACCTGGCTTACGGAGGAAGCTGGGGGGGGAATGAGGGGGTCGATACCGGCAAGTTGCCTCTTCAGTACGAGATCGATTATGTGAGGTATTACAGGAAGGATTGATCTAATATTCTTAAATTCGAAGAATTCAACCACCATAAACCAACTACCATGAAGCTCCAACGACTTTTATCCCTTGTTTTTGCTATTTATATTCTCGCTTCTTTTGGGCTGAAGGCCCAGGAAGGCTATGTTCCCACCCAGGAAAACCTGGACAACCGGGAGTGGTTCCAGGACAATAAGTTCGGTCTCTTTGTACACTGGGGCGTTTACTCCATCATGGGCGGCGGTGGCGATGAGGGCATTGCCGAGTGGATCATGGAGCAAAAGAACATCCCGGTGGGACAGTACGAAAAGCTGCCCGCTGCCTTCAATCCCACCCAGTTCGATCCGGCCGAATGGGTCTCTATGGTGAAGAAAGCGGGGATGAAATACATCACCATTACCTCCAAGCACCACGACGGATTTGCCATGTACGATTCCAAGGTGAGCGACTACAACGTGGTGGATGCCACTCCTTATGGCAAGGATGTCCTGGGGATGCTCAAAAAGGAGTGCGACAAGCAGGGGATCAAGCTGTTTTTCTACCACAGTCAGCTCGACTGGCACCATCCCGATTATTTTCCCCACGGGCGCACCGGGACAAAGATTGAAGGCCGCTCGCAGTCGGGCGACTTCAACAAGTACATCGATTACATGAATACCCAGTTATCCGAACTGCTTACCCAGTATGGAGAGATTGGCGGGATCTGGTTCGACGGCATGTGGGACAAACCCGATGCCGACTGGAGACTGGCAGAAACCTATGCCCTGATCCACAAGCTCCAGCCGGGAGCTCTGATTGGCAGCAACCACCACATGATGCCCTTCCCGGGCGAGGACTTCATGATGTTTGAAAGGGACCTTCCGGGAGAAAATTCCATGGGATTCAACAATACGGGGATTTCCGACCAGGTGCCTCTGGAAATGTGTGAGACCATGAACGGATCCTGGGGATTTAACATCATCGACCAGAATTACAAATCGGTGGATCGCCTCATCAAGACCATGGTCAGGGCAGCCGGGTATGGAGCCAATTTTCTCTTGAATACAGGTCCCATGTCCAACGGAAGGATCCAGCCCGAGAACGTGGACACCCTGATGGCCATCGGCCGGTGGTTGGAGACTTACGGCGATGCCATTTACGGAACCAGGCAGGGACCCGTGAAGCCCCAGGAGTGGGGTGCCACCACCACCAAAGACAATGTGGTTTATGTGCACGTGTTGGATTATAAGGGAAGGTCCCTTGAAATCCCCGGATTAGATCCCGAACGCGTACGTTCTGCCAAGTATTACGACGATGGTTCAAGAGCTGAAGTGAAACGCAGCAAAGAAGGACTTACCTTGACCATACCAAAGGAGAAGCTGAAACCCATCGATACCATTGTGGTGCTGACCCTGAAATAAGATCAGCACCTGAAGTTTCTCTATAGCTCTTTGATCCGGATGTTCCGGAACCAGAGCAGGGAACCGTGTCCCAAAAATCCAATGTGACCTGTGCTGCGTTCCAGTCCGGGATGTTCCAGCCCATCGGCAGTTCCGTCTTTAGAGGCCTCTTTCAGATTGCCTTCCAGGATCACCGTGCCATTCAGGGTGATCCGGATGAGATCGCCCTTGACCCACACTTCCTGGCTGTTCCACTGGCCCACAGGCTTTTGATAGCCTCTAAGGGCCGGAATGATGCCATAGACTGAACCATGGTACTGGTAAGGTTCCAGTTGGGCATAGACCTCAGCGCTGTTGTCCAGAATCTGAAGTTCATATCCCAAGTAGGCTGCATTCCCTTTCAATGGGGCCCTGATTCCCAGGCCGTTGTTGGCGCCTGGGGTGAGTTTAAACTCGAAACGAAAGATGAAATCGGAATACTCTTTTTCCGTATAGAGATTGCCACCTCCCTGGGTAGGACGGATCACAATGGTGCCGTCCTCCACCGCATAGCTATGGTTCTCGCCGGTCCAGTTTGTCAGATCGGAGCCATTGAAAAGGCTCACAAAACCTTCTGCAGCTTCCTCCTCGCTGAGCACATTGTTAGCTTCAAGTTCCCTTACATAGATATCCCGGAAAGCCAGGTCCGTGCCGTGGGCCTGCAGTTCAATGGATCCTCTTGGGTAGATGGGGATTTCCCTGTCCCAGTAATTTTCCATCAGCACATTGTCTACCACCAGTTGTCCGTTGAGGTAGACGGTGACTTTTTCTCCGATCATGGTAATGCGGAAGGTGTTCCAGTCACCCACAGGGTTATCAGCCACCAGCAGGGGCTTGCTTTCGTGGACCTGGTTGTTATATAATCCGCCCGATCCCACCTGGGCACCTGCGTCCACCCTGGCCGTATCCCAGATCTGAATCTGGGGCGATCCGCGAAGGTAAATTCCCGAATCCCCTTTTTTGGTGATTCTCCAATCCACTACCATCTCAAAATCGCCGTACTCCTTGATGCTGCAAAGGTTGGAGCCGTCCCCGTTAAATACGATGCAATTATCTTTTACGCTCCAGTTCTTCATCAGCCTGGCGTTGGCCGTATCCTGAAGAATCTGCAGTTTATCGGCCGACAAGCCTTCTTTCTGT
>SPBY01000371.1 GCA_004525825.1 Bacteroidia bacterium | reverse complement strand
TTTTAACACCAAAGAATTTCCCAACCTTCGATTCTGAAGCTGACTCTCCTTATTGCATGAGAAATGTATTAAAGTTGAATTAATTCAAACCAATTAAAAGCCATGAAAATGAATAAGATTTCAGTATTATCAACTACAGTAATTACAATTGCAGCCATATGTTTAATAATTGGTTGCAGTAAGGACAATACTTTAATGAAGGATGCAAATTTGGCAAACGATAATGTCACAATTGCTGAAGATTTGCTTTATTCTGATCTTACCGTTGAAGAGCTGCCGGATTGTAATTTTGAAATTATTTCTTCCGTTCCTTTAGATGAGGTTGAAGTAGAGATGCTTAAGTATGTCAGAGAAGAAGAAAAAATGGCTCACGACGTTTACTATGTTCTTTCGGGAATTTATAAAAAGCCAATATTCAATAAAATTATGGAAAGTGAGCAAGATCATATGGACAAGGTCCTGTGTCTCATGATCCATTACAATGTTGAAGATCCGGCATCTGATGAAATTGGCGAATTTACAAATGACCAAATACAGGAGTTGTACGATTACCTTATTGACCTTGGAACAAAAAACATAATCGATGGTCTGACTGCAGGAGCCATTATTGAAGACCACGATATAAAAGATCTTAATGATTGGATGGAATTGACAGTTAAAGAATCAATTATAAGTGTCTTCACAAACATAGTGTGCGGATCCGGAAATCATATAATATCATTTTCAGACCTGTTGGATGGATTTGGAACTGAATATAGCCCGATATATATTACAGAAACTGAATATCAGGATATCCTTGATGCTGGATCCCAGTTCTGCGGTTTCTGACCACTTCTGACAGTTTGCTCTGTAGTGGTCCCATTTATTATCGGAGAAATGATGTGAGCGCAGCTCCACCTTGAGGGTCTGCGTCAGGGATTGGAAGTGAGTGAGTTACGGGGGTTAAAAAAAGAAACTCCGACTGGTAGGTCGGAGTCCAAAGTGGAGCATATCAGACTCGAATCCTCGTCCCAACACTTTGTTATCAGCACTTCTCCCCTGCTTGGACGGGAGGACATGATTTGCGAGAGCACGGAAAAAGATGAGTACCGGCCGGAAAACAGGGAGTAAGAACAATAATATCACTCCGGGTTATTGAAATCCTCATTATAAAAAGCGTGCAACTCTATTTCAGATTGGCCTGTCATATCAGATAAGGATCGGATTCCATTGATTCCAACCGGTTAAAGCCTGGTATATGAACAGAGCTATCTTAATAGGACTGGCAATGCTTGTACTGTTAATGGGGCCATCATGTTCCAGTACAAAGAGAATTTCTGTAAGCGAACAGAGACGTGGTTTGCTAATGCTCGAAGGAGAGCAGATATACAAGAATAAGGGATTCTACAAAGCAAAAAAAAGCAAAAAATATCGCAAAAAAACTCTCAAAGCCTCCAGTAGAAAATACAAGAAATAATACCGTCGGTCCCGGCTATTACATCAATAACTCAAGCCATATCCAAATTTATACAAGGGATTCTCTGAATCATAAGGCACATCCTCCTTCTGCTTGCGCACTGCATCCATCGATGATGGCATCTCTATCGGAAGTTTGCCCCGGGGATTGAAATCGCCGAATACAATTTCCAACAAGGCATTATCATCTGCCCCAAAGCTGGCGAACAGCCCCTTGCTTGCAGCTGATATTTCAGGTATTACGGCGGCCCGGTTAAGGTAAATATCCACAATGGTGGGAACCTTTGCCAGCAATGCAAGGATCTCTTCCTTTTCCTCGCCCTTGAAACCAAGATCTCCTCCTCTCATCAGCATGCCTAAAACACCTGAATCTGGTAATTTCTCCGAAGGAGTCTGGAGCCTGATAATCGCAATATCTGCCAGTTCAGGTTTATCCACAACTGTTCCGAACTTTGCTGCTTTCTCAGTATCCATATTTTCCACATAGATATTGATGCCTTTTTTCAGGGGCAATACAGCTTTTTTATCGATCGTATCATTCTTGAGAAGAACGATCGACTTTCTCTGGGCAAGATTCCCGGCGGCTTTGAATGTTGAATTTCCCACCACTTTCACAGCGTTCTCCACATCCACAAAGGGCCTGTCGAACAAACCCAGGCGGAATTTCATTTTCAGCAACCTACTCACAGATTCATCAATTCTTTCCATGGGTACTTTTCCATCCTCAACGAGTTTTACAACTATTTCAGGGACAGACTCACCTCCAAACTGGTCTACGCCTGCATTGATAATTTTCAGCACCCGTTCTTCTTCTGTTGCATTTTGCATTCCCCAGGCTCTTGCGGCAGCTACCTTTCTGCCGAAAATATTCATATCCGTTACTATTCCCCAATCAGTACAGACGATACCGTCAAAATGATAGGTATCGCGCAAAAGACCGGTTATGATATCCTTATTGAATGCAAAGCCCACATCTTCGCTTGTCTGACCGGTAGGTACTCCATAATAGGGCATTATTTCGGCAGCTCCGGCCCCGAAGGCTGCTTCAAAAGGTAAGAGGTGGTAATCAAAATTGTTTCCAGGGTATACCTGTCCTTTTTGTATTTCGAGATGGGAATCAATACCTTCCTTCTGCGGTCCGCCTCCCGAAAAATGTTTAACCATGCAGACTACACTGTTTGGGCCTAAAGTATCGCCCTGGAATCCCTTTATATAAGCTCCCACAAGTTTTGAAGCAAGAATTGCATCTTCTCCGAAAGTGCCATTGCTCCTGATCCATCTTGGCTCTGTTGCCAGATCAGCCTGTGGATGCAATGCCACACGTATGCCAAGGGCAAGATACTCCTGGCGGGCGATGTTCCCGAATTCGGCCACTTCCAGCGAATCACCTATTGCTGCCAGGCCGAGAGGTTCCGGAAACTGGGTCATATCGCCCGATAATGCAGAAGCAAGAGGGTTTGAAGAAAAATGATTTCTCGGGTCGGAGGCTATGGTGACCGGGATTCCAAGCCGGCTTCTTTCTTCCAGTTTCTGAAGATTATTATACCATTCGGCCATCGCTTTTTTACTCGTACCGGTAAGGATATTCAAATGATTCATATGATTCATGAACAGCATTTTCGAAGTGCCTTCTTCCAACAAACTAAAGGGATCTCTTAAAGATGGTTTTTCATTTACCGATCCGTCCTTATTTATGCCAACCATGTTGATGAACATAGTACCGGCTTTTTCTTCCAGTGTCATCTGGGAAAGAAGATCCCCTACCCTGTCATCAACAGATTCCCTTGCGTCTTCATAGACATCAAGTTTCCCGTTCTTATTCAGGTCCCTGAAGGTGAATCCGTCAATGGTGAGTGTTTTTACTTCGGCATATTCCAGCGCCTTGCATTTTCTGGCAGTGTTACCGGCTGATATTTTCAGGTAAAAGAAAACTCCCACCACCAGCAGAATGATAAATCCAATTATTGACCCGAGAGTGTAGCCCAGAATTTTCAATGTTCTTTTCATAGGGTTAGTTATTATTTCAACCTGAATTTGTTTTGCGTAAGTATATAGAATCTTAAGGTTAATAGATACTATTCTGAAAGAATATTTTGCAGCCGGGACCGGTTCCTTTTTAGCTCATGTATCTATTAATAATGTAATGTTTGGTTGCGATCACCCGCATCTAAAAGTACTTGTCCAGCGTAAACCGGGCCATGCCTCATGGTTACTTCCCGGTGGCTATATAAAGTGCGGGGCTTGTACGAAGCCATCCTCAATCGTACCCTTGACCTGGGAATATTCAGTAGGAAGATTCTGAAACAGGGCATTGTCGAACATATTGACAAACGCAAGGATGCCCTAAACCGTCCGTCAGATCTGTTCCGGTTCAATCAGGAGATGTACCTTAAATCTCTGACTGAAGAAACGAAGTTTGGGTTTTAAATTCTTCTGCCATGTCAAGATTTGACTCGCAAATCCTAACTCCTTAAATTGCAGTAAGCAACCCTGATCCTATGCCCGATGAAATCAGTCTTATTCTGAATGACCGTGAATCCGGATCGGTTGCATTGCTGAACCGCTTAATTGCCGCAATTGAGGAAGAACTGCACGGTACCGAAGTGAAAGCGGAGGCTTTCAGTAATCTGCTGATCGCCATACAAAAGAAACTCAATCACTTTGCAGCCATAGAAAATTTTCTTGCATCGTTGATCATACTTGCCGGGCAGAAGGATGCCTTTCCAGGGGAACCCCTTCAATTTATAGCGGATTACAGGCTGCTCTGGCATGATAGT
>SPBY01000451.1 GCA_004525825.1 Bacteroidia bacterium | reverse complement strand
GCTGCTTTCGATCAGGGTGGATGCAAGTCTTTATTTTCCCAACGCACGTTTCCTTGAGGACACGGTTAACGATGCTGTAGCAGAGAACCCCGATATCAGTCATCTCATCTTGGTCTGCCCTGCAGTGAATACGATTGATCTCTCGGCCCTGGAAAGCCTTGAGGCAATCAATCTCCGGCTAAAGGAGAGCGGGATCACTTTCCACATGTCCGAAGTGAAGGGCCCCGTTATGGACCGTTTGAGGGGGACGCACTTCTTACATGATTTAACCGGCAAGGTATTTCTTACCCAATTTGAAGCTGTTACAGCCATAAGAGCTGAACTGAAGTGAAACCTGATTTAATTGGAGGAACATATAGAATATATCGTAACTGAAGATTCGAACGGAGACTCCCTGTCCGGCGAAAAGAATTACGGATTCCACTTACCTCCAAACATCCCGGCCAAAAAGTACTGGTCCGTGCTTGTGTATGACAGCCAGACTAGCCTGATCATCAAGAACGGTCAGTCATGGCCTTCTGTATACTCTACTTCTAAGGACCTGGTGATCAACCCGGATGGCTCAGTTGATGTCTTGTTAGGGCCAAAGGCAACGGCTTCTCGGGAGCACAACTGGATAAATACCCTTCCGGGGAAAGGCTGGACCCTGATGTTGCGGCTGTATGGAACAATGGCTACCAGGTTTGATCAAACCTGGAAGCCAGGTGAGATAGAGCATTTAAAAATTCACAACAAACCTGAATTATGAGAAGACTATTTTTTCTTATCTGTATGATCCCGGTCATGTTCTGCTATGGGCAAACCGATAAGGATCAGCTTGCTTTGGCCATCAACACAGCGGAGGAAGCCAATAATGAACAGCTTAAAGCCTATATCTGGAAACGTAAATCTGACGTATCCATTGATGGTGCAGTCAAACTCACCACCATCACCGAATTCAGTTTTGACGCAGATGGAAAACTGCAGGTAAAGATAGTGGATGCTGAAAGTACTGTGCAACAAAAGCGCGGCATAAGAGGAAATATGCAGGAAAAGGCGGCTGAAGGGAAAATGGATTACGTGGAAAAGGCGCTTGATCTTGCCCTTGCCTATACTTTTATGACCAAAGGACAACTAATTGATTTCATTGCCAAAGCAGAAGTTTCAGAACAAAACGGGCTTATTGAAGCCACAGCTGAAAATGTATATGTAAAGGGCGATAAGCTGACCATTCTGGTGGATGCAGCCACTCACCTTTACCTGAATAAAAAATTCACTAGTCTGGTGGGAACTGATGCCATCGACGGAGAAATAAACTATGAGAAATTCAGCTCAGGAGTTAACCATGGATCGACCACTGTTTTGAATATGCCTGCTCAAAACATGAAAATTGATGCACAAAACCAGGACTATTCCCAGAGGGTTCAGTGAAGAAATATATAAACTATGAAGACCCTATATAGAATTATTTTCCTTGCATTTTTGGTGGCTGTACCTGCCGCAGTAAATGCCCAGGTGCTTATCTCTCTTTTATTTGGTGAGGCATTAAATTCTGAAAAAATAGAATTCGGTCTGGTGGGTGGTTTGAACCGTTCCTACATCCTTGATATAGAAGATGCTAAAGGGAAAAATAATTTCAATCTGGGTTTCTATTTTCATATCCTCATGAAGAATAGTTCCTATTTAAGTACCGGTGTTCTGGTAAAATCGAATGTGGGCGCCACCGGAATGCCCACCTACCCGGTTGGGGATGAAGACTTTGATGCCGTATATCAAAATGGGACACTCACAAAAAAAATCAGTTGCTTTTACGTGCCCATCCTCTTTCACCAGCGCTTTAACAACCGTTGGTATATTGAAGCCGGGCCACAGCTGGGACTGATACATAAACCCATGGATATATTTGAAGTAGAAGATTTTGGAGGTGATCTTTCCTATAAGCGTGAAGTAAAGGATGAATATAAGCACATCGATGCCGGTCTTCTAGGCGGTATCGGGTATAAATTCAGGAAAGAAACCAAAAGCATGAGTGCCGGAATAAACTACTATTTCGGTCTGGTGAATGTGAGCGAAATGCCTGATGTAACCATAAAGAATTCATATGTAAATTTTTATGTGAAAATCCCCATCGGTGTAGGGAAAAGTAAGGAATAGGCTTTTATATCAATGTATGCAACTCCTACCAAATAAAATCGCACGGAAATGAAAAAAATACTGCTTATCGCTGGAGTTACTTTTGGGCTTTTTAGTCAGACCCTGGGACAGGTATATACAAACAAAGTGGTTGGCGAAAAGAATATAGCACTGGCCGACACCCTCATGTCCAAGCCCTACCCCTATTCACTACCCATATGGGGAGCCAAAGCCACAGCAAAGGGTTATGATCTTCCCTACTCGGCCGGAGTGAGTCTGAACTATTTCTGGCAACAATCCGATTTGCTGATCAATGAACTTTTCGTTGGATTCAATGATGGTCCTATGTATGATCTCGATGAAGTCATCAGGTTTAATAATGCTGTGGCAACTGCCTCAATAATAACCATCAGACCTGATATCTGGCTCTTGCCTTTCCTGAATGTGTATGGCATATTCTCAAAAGCAAAAACCTCCACAGCCATTGATGCGGGACTATATTTACCGGATACCTCCAATGTCTGGAACGAGGTTACTTCGTTTTCTTCCACGGCAAACTTTGATGCAACAGCCATGGGTTTCGGAATCACTCCCACCCTGGGGATCGGAGGAGGATGGATGGCACTTGATATGAATATGACCTGGTCGGATATAAGTGCACTGAATAAACCTGTCTTTTCCTTCGTTTTCGGCCCGCGCTTTGGGAAAACATTCAAGTTCAAAAATCCACAAAGAAACATAGCCGTCTGGGCTGGCGGATTCAGGGTGCATCTCTCGGCTGAAACCAACGGATCACTGCTGCTTTCTGAGGTGCTTCCCCTTGACGACGCTCAAGCCAAAGTGGATGAAGGAATGACAAACGTAGCAGATGCCGTTGTGCAGGTGGATGAGTGGTGGACCGGATTAAGTACTGTGGAACAGAAGAATCCTGTCAATGTGGCGAGATATGAAACTGCCAACAGGGTCCTTCAGAAATCCGGAGAAATCTTAAACACTTTGGCTGGGGCACTAAATGATGAAGAGTCCGCAAGCGTTCAGTATTCGCTGACAAAGCGCCCGAAAGACAAGTGGAATTTCATCGTCGGTGCCCAATTCCAGATAAACAAACACTTTATGTTAAGGGCCGAATATGGATTTCTGGGAAGCCGACAACAGTTCATGACCGGTTTGCAATACCGCTTTGGTTTATAATTAATCTACCCATAATCATGCACAAGAAAATGAAACTCCTTAAATACCAGGGGATTATTATATCCATTTGCTGTTTCTTTCTCATCGGTTTTAGTGGGACTAATCCCCTTTCAGCCCAGGAAACAAGCACGGATAAAAAATGGTATTTTCTTACGGATGTTTACCTGATGTT
>SPBY01000214.1 GCA_004525825.1 Bacteroidia bacterium | reverse complement strand
TCAGTTATAGCAAGTTAGGGAGGTGGTATAAATGGAACAAATATCTAGGTGTGATGTTATGAGACTTTTGATGAATGCAATGCCCAGGTCCATGAACTGCCTAAAATCGCTGTATAATAGCAGGGGCGTAGGTTTTAAGGGATTTTCGAGCGGCTTTTTGAGGTGACGAATCGGGTCAAAATGTTGATGAAATGCAATAATTAGCGGGGTAAACACGAAATAAGTGTAACCTAATGAAAAAAAAACCGTAATATTCGATGGTAAATGATTATTTAAGATTTGCGCTTAAAATCTTGTTTACCGGGGGGATTCTGAGAAGGATCCCCCTTTGGTTTTCAGGAACTTATCCTTGTATTTACAGGATTCCCAGGAGTTCTATCTTAAAGATAAGAACCGAGTTTGAGGGAATGGATCCCTTGTTCTGGCTTCCATAGGCAAGCTCGGAAGGAATAAAAAATTTGTAAACCGATCCCACCTGCATTAATTGGACCCCTTCGGTCCACCCTTTGATTACCCGGTTCAATGGAAATGAGATCGATTCCCCGCGCTTATATGAGCTGTCGAATTCAGTACCGTCTATCAGCTTCCCCTCATAATGAACCTCCACTGTGGAAGAGGCTGTGGGTAAGGGACCCGTTCCCTTGGTGATGATCTCATACTGGAGTCCGGATGAACTGGTAATCACTCCTTCCCTTTTTCCATTCTCTTCCAGAAAAGCCCTTCCTTTTGCAAGGTTTTCATTTGACCCGGCATTTGGTTGTGGGGCCGATTTTGCAGCCATGTTTGTAAGTAGCTCCATGAGGATTGTTTTGCTTGAATTTGCATCCCAGGCCGCTTTGCCTTCTAAGGCCTGGATAAATCCTGCAATCACCAGGTCCTGGTTCTTGATATAGGGATTATTATCAACACTGTAACCCATGTTTATACCGAAGAAATAGTCCATTGAATCGGATGCGGTCTGCAGCGGTCCTTGTATGGGTAGTGAATCCTGCGCCATTGCATTCGTGGCGCCTAACAGGGTGAGGAATATAAGAACTTTGATCATGTCCTATCGAGTGTATTATTGAGGTAATATCTGAAACTTAAGATGGGTTGGATGCTCAGCTGTGCGATATACCCGGTGCCTGGCTTTTTGAAATGCTTCCTCCCCGCAAAGGTATATGTTGGTAAAAGTTTGCGGATTGCGGTCAAACAATGGAAACCAGCTGCTCTGGATCTGAACCATTATTTTGTGGCCTTTCTGGAATGTGTGGTTCAAATCGGGGAGCACAAACTTTACATTGGTCACCTCTGAGGGTGTGAAGGGTTCGGGGTGTTCAAAGCTGTTGCGATATTTTCCCCTGAATATATCTCCGCGAACCAGCATCTGGTATCCGCCCACTTCTATGTCATTCTGATTCAATCCTCTCTGGTCGGCGTCGTCCGGGAAAACGTCAATCAGTTTAAGCACCCAGTCAGCATCTGTTCCCGTGGTGGAGACAAACAATTCCACCTCCACCGGGCCTGTAAGGGTTATATCTTCCTCTATCTCCTCTCCCTTATATACCAGCACATCTGTTCGGGAGGAGGCAAAACGCTGGTCCTCTGACAGGTATTGTCTGTTGTAGAACGACCTCGCGCTCAGAAAGGGGGCTGTATAAGGTACGGGTTTTGAAGGATCGCTGATAAATTCATCATAGGCTTCACCGTCCCTACCGGGAGCAGTCCAGGAAAGCGCTCCATCCTCATCCAGCCAGAGGTTTTTCTCGGTGGTTTTTTCAGGAGGCCAGCTTTCATAACTACGCCACTCATCGGAGCCAGTATCAAATACCCAGGCATCAGGAAGCTTATGTTTTCCTTTTCCTTTCAGGTAATGGCTGAAGAATGGGTATTCAATCTCATGCAGGTAGAAATATTTGTCTTTCTCTCTGAATGGGATCCTGCTGGGATCGTTATAGTCGGGATAACCCCAGCCACCGTGGGTCCAGGGCCCCATTACCAGCATGTTGTCGGCATCCGGATTATTCGCTTCTATGGTCTTGTAGGTATGCAAGGCTCCGGAGAGATCCTCTCCATCGTACCATCCGCCCACTGTAAGAACCGCCGGCGTAATATCCTTCAGATGAGGGAGGGTGCTCCTGGCCTGCCAGAAGGAGTCATAATCAGGATGCTGAATGAATTTGTTCCAGAAGTCGATGGATCCCTTCAGATAATTCTCATTGATGTTCTTAACCGGTCCCAGATCCAGGAAGAAATGATAGGCATCGGCTGAAGGGTATTGCATGCGGGGAGCTCTACTGGTGGTTGGTTCCGGCCGGTCCTGCCCGAAAGATTGAAAAAAATTAAAGCAGAGGGGAAGGGTAAAGGCTCCGTTGTGGTGCATATCATCCCAGAGAAACCAGTCCGAAATGGGTGCCTGGGGACTGGTGCAAACCATGGCTGGGTGGGCGTGGATGCTTCCCATTACAGCATAAAAGCCTGGGTAGGAGGTCCCATACATACCCACTTTCCCATTGTTGTTGTCGATGTTATTGATAAGCCACTCCACCGTATCCCAGGTATCGGTGGTTTCGTCCACGTCGTGCACGCTTTCGTAAGAGCCGAGTACGGGCCGCATATCTACAAATTTTCCTTCCGACATATAAGCTCCCCTCACATCCTGAAAAACAAAGATGTAAAGGTCTTTCTCCAAACGGTCATTGGACGACAATCTGCCACGAATTTTTTCACCATAGGGACCAATGGAGTATGGAGTGCGCTGCATCAGGAAGGGATACTTTTCCGATTTGTCTTTTGGTGAATAAACGATAGTGAAAAGTTTCACACCATCGCGCATCTCGATCTGGTATTCATTTTTGATGTAATTCTCTTCAACAAAATTGGTTTCCTGCCCGCGTAGTTGAGGGATTACAAGAAAAATGACAATAAAAAGGAAGGTAAGTCGGTTTTTCATGGTATTAATATTTTCGCCAGACAAGATATATAAACAATACTATTTAGCAGTCAAACGTTGTAAAACAAGAATTGTTTGGGTACTTTATGCCTATAAATTGCGATATTTATTCCTGTTAACTGACACCTGTATTGTTTACAAAAAATTTAATCTGAATATGAATCACAAAATTATTTTCAGGGGCCTGATTGCCCTGTTGCTGGTTGTACTGGTATCCTCCTTTGCTGTTGAACCTCCTGCTAAGAGATTTACGCCTGTAGGTACATGGGAATATTCGGTTCCGGATGTGCAACCTGGCTATGAAAAGGGATCAATGGTCATTGCTGAGGATGGCAATGATTATAAGGTGACCATGGTATTGAATGAGTATTCTAAAACAGATGCTGAAAAAGTAGTTTATAAAAGGAAGACCATCAGTTTTTCTTTATGGGTGGAGACCGAGGAAATCCTGGTTTCGGGCACCTTTGATGGCGATGAATTTAAAGGTTCGCTTAGCTATTTTGAAGGTGATTATACAATTATGGCCAGGAGGACAGCTAAATAGCATACCATCTCATATAATTTTCTAAGCTGGCTAGGCTTACCCTGCCAGGTTTTTTTCTTTCGAATACTTCCTGGCAATGTAGCTTAGCTCTTTTCTATCAGGGCCATGGCAATGTACTCCCATTCCTCGTTCACGGACATCTCAGGCATGTTTCTCCGGGCACTGCGGTACCAGTAGGAGGCATTCCCCAGGTCACCCTCCACCCTGTGAAGGTAAGCATGTACCCATGATCCATCCGGGGAACCATCCCTCTGGGCTATGTTATGGGCATTGTCCCAGTCGCCAGCGGCATCCAGCAGTAGAGCCTGAAGCAGGGGAGGGATATCATCCGGAACTGAGCCTCCCGCTTTCCAGCCAAGAAATTCTTCAAAACTTATCATAGCTCATCGCTTTTATATAAAAGTACAAAATCGCCATAAACCGGTTATATCTACCTGGAGTTTATAGAGAATATGGCTCCAGTTTTATTCAACAATATCAATTCAATCAGCCTTTTTTTATATTTACATAAACATTTTCCTCATGATTGATCCATTTCAGTTCTCTTCTCTGCCTGAAATCCTCTTTGGAGAAGGAGTGCGAAACGAACTGCCCGCTGCTGCAATGAAAAGGGGCAAGCGGGTTTTGTTGTTTACCGGCTCCTCATCCGTTCATAATTCCGGACATGGTGAGGAGATCATCTCAGGACTGAAAGCTGCCAATCTGCTCCTGGATCATGAAATCATAGCCCATGAACCTTCACCAACTTTGATCGATAGGATTGTTGATCAATACAGGGGATCAGGCGTTGATGTCGTAGTGGCCGTTGGGGGAGGAAGCGTCATGGATGCAGGCAAAGCAGTTTCAGCCATGATCCCGGTCGAAGGCAGCATCCGGGATTACCTGGAAGGGGTGGGAGAGAAAAAGCACCCTGGTGATAAGATCCCGTTTATTGCCATGCCAACCACTTCTGGTACTGGAAGCGAGATGACAAAAAATGCAGTGATCTCGGAAGTGGGGGAACAGGGTTTTAAGAAATCCCTCCGCCACGATAATTTCATCCCTGAACTGGCCATTATTGACCCTGAAATGATGCTAAGCTGTCCAGCCGACCTTACTGCTGCTGCAGGAATGGACGCCTTTACACAGCTTTTGGAGTCTTATGTTTCCGTTGAGGCCAATCCCATGACCGATGCACTTGCACTTCAGGGATTGAAGCAGATTAAAAAGTACCTGCTCCGGGCCTATCTGGAAGGTGATCAAAACATTGAGGCGCGCTCTGGAATGGCTCTGGCGGCTATGTTCTCTGGGATCACCCTGTCTCATGCGGGACTAGGACTGGTGCATGGTTTTGCCTCACCCCTGGGAGGGTTCTATCATATTCCACATGGAGTTGCCTGTGGATCTCTGATGGCCCCGGTCTTTGCGCGTACCATAGACAACCTTCAGGATCGGCCGGACCACCCTGCCATTCAGAAACTGCTGATAGTCAGCAAAGTATTTGCCGATTTTAAATACAAGAAGGACTTGGAATATTTGAAGGCCTTCAAGGAGAAACTGATCCACATTACCAAGCTTCTGGAGGTACCCCTGTTATCGGCATACGGCTTGAATGAAGAAGGAATTCAAAAAGTGGTGGAACGTACCTCGCACAAATGCCACCCTGTAAAACTCACTCAGGAGCAAATGGTAGATGCTTTACGGAACAGGATCTGATTATTCGATTTTTATATTAATCGATTTCACACTGGCAGCATTCACGCTGAAATAGTATTCACAAATATGCTTCTCTTCCAGGGTGTTGAATGCTGCACCTGAAAGATGCCGTTCAAATTCGTGAGCGACCCATACCTCTTTATTGGTAAATGGATTGAGCTGGGGATCATAGTTGACCGTGGTGCCATCTTTGTAAAATTTGATGGGTTCTTCTCCATGATCCTTGAGATAGACTATCAGACTATCATAATAGAACGAAAAATAGGAGTATCCATCTATGCAATCACAATTTATGGAATAAAACTCATCGAAGACGCCTGGCTGGATCCAGTCCCCATTTGTAAAATCTGACGAATACGGAAGCACATATATGGGGGTGCCTGTTCCGTTTCTAATGGAGATCCATGTGAGATCATCATTGTTACATCCTGACAGGATCAAAATCGTCACTGCTAGTATTATTCCTTTCATCTACAATCCTTTAGAGATCTCAATTCCAGTATTTGACAGGAATAATCGGATGGCAATAGCCAACAGGACAATTCCGAAGAATTTCCGCAGAATATGTAATCCATTGGGTCCGAGTATTCGTTCAAAAAAGGTTGTGAGCCTGAGCACAAGATACACAATTATCATATTTAGCGACAAAGCCACCAAAATATTGATGGATTGATACTCAGCCCTCAGGGATAAAAGGGTGGTGATGGATCCTGCTCCGGCAATCAGAGGGAAGGCTATAGGAACAATGGAACCACCGCCACCGCCGCCGCCTTCTGATTCATGT
>SPBY01000145.1 GCA_004525825.1 Bacteroidia bacterium | reverse complement strand
GAACATACTCCCCGGGAGTAAAAAACTCTTTTCCCGCTTCCTTTTCCAGTATCTGGGCCTGCAGAATGTTCCCCCATAGCCTGTGTGGCATATAGCCCAGCGCAAAACGAATCTCTCGCATTCCCTGAACTTGTCCCGCTTGTCGCCCAGTTTATAATCAGACTCCGTTCCGTTGCTCCAGACTGTTATTCTTACAAAATCGCCGCGTTGCATGCGCATTATCTCGTTATTCTCTTCTTTCCCTTCCTCTGCACTCATCACACTTTTTGCTGCCTGTTTGGCCAGTTTTGTGGGAACCCTTACGAGGTATAGAAAGCTTTTGTCCAGTCCCTGATCACCTTCGATCAACAGCAGGCCCACACTCGACTCTACTTTCATCCGTGGGATAATGACTTTTGAATCCATCAGGGTGAAACTATTGCTCAAGGTGGCAAAGTTCACAGAATCCAGGTTTTTATTATCCAGGAATTTCCCTGCGGCCTGAAGCGGGGTGAAATGGATCAGTGCCCCGTCATTCACCGTTACGTTAAACATGGCTGTGGTGGTGGGCACGTCCACTTTCAGTTCAGGAGTAACAAAGATTTCCGCCAGGCCCTCTGCACTTATTACTCCCTTGAAATTTTCATTCAGAGCATAAGTCTTCTCCCCCGTCTGCAACTTCAGCCCAATATCATCGATATTCATATCCTTCACCTTCAAATCAGCTCCCATGGAATACATGAGGGGGTTTGATGCATTGAAATGCCCATTGAATTCCACGCTTCCTCCTCCCTTTGAGGAAATATGCAGGCTGTCGAGGAAGAATATCTTTTCACGGGTCGATCGTAGTTTCCCCTTCATCCCGTAGATATTGAAATCCCCAAATCGCAATTCATCAATATCCACGGTGAAATCGAAACTTGGATAGCTGATCTGATCAAGGCGAGGAGGTTCCCTTATTTCGGAGCTATCCAATCCTACAGAATCTATTAGCTCTTCTGGCAACTGATAGTATAATAAGGCGTTAAAATCGAGCAGGTCCGATTCGAGCACCAAACTGCCATACATATTCTCCACCAGCGAATCGGTAAAGTTGCCAATGCTTGCCGTCATTTTCAAATTGCTTTCACCCACATTACCTTCGAAATCATCTATGATCAAGCTATCCCCATTCCTTCTGACATTGATAATGAACTGGTCAAAGGACAGCGGATAATACCTGAAATTCCATTCCAGATTCTCTATGCTTAAACCAAAATTGACGGGCACACTATCCAGGGCCAAACCCTCCGTCGGCAGCTCTAATCTGCCTTGTAATCTGAAGTCTTCAAGATACTCCGTACTGTAAATCTCTGGAAGCAAAAACTCATTTTTGAAGGTGAAAATATCCTCTGCCCTCATTAGGTCTGACTCCAGAGCAAACTCCAGAGTAAGCCACCCTGCAGAATCTTGATGACTTAACAGTCCATAGTTGGCCAACAGTCCTGAAAAATTAAAGGCGCTTTCACCAATGGTCCCCTCCAGCCTGTGCAGGAAAATGGTATCGGGCCCGAAGGTGAGAGAGGCACTCATGTCAGAGATGTCGGCCATCATAGGAAATTCAATTTCAAAACTGTCCAGCGATAAAAGAACCCTTGGAATTGAATCAGCCTCTAAAAACTCATCAAGGTCCTCCCGGGAAATAAGAGCACTGGCACCGAACTGGAGACCATGCAGTTCATCCCCCAGCAGCCTGGCCACGGTTGTATCCCTGATAAGAGTAGAAAGGGTAAGTAGCTCCGATTTTACTGACAACTCAGCCTTCACGTCCTTATCAAAATCCAGTAAGTAAAGTAGCAGATTTTCGGTCATCACACCCACCTCCAGTTGATTGCTGTTATATTCTAAAGCCATCTTCCTGGCCCCAATTATATTCTCCCTCAAAACAATCTCCCCGTGCAATTCCCTGATGCTATCGCTGGTCAGGCTATCCCGCTTCACGACGAATCCCACATGATCCAATGAAGCAGTGAGTGAACCTGCATCGTTTAAAAATGTTTCGTTTTTCCGGTCGACCCGGCCATTGACTCTACCATTAAGATGTACTATTCCCTCCAGGTCGCTTAAAAAATCAAATTTCAGCATCCTCTCCATACCTTCCAGGTTCAGATTGCCATCCACTTCAATATTTAATTCAGGTGACTTTATATTATTAACTATTACATTGGCAGTAATGCGTCCCTCCGGAAATCGTGCTCTGAAGCCTGTTATGTCCATATAACTCTCGCTAAGATCCAATTTGCTCCCATTGGTGGCAAATACATTGAATGAGATTCCTGTCACATCTTTGTTCAGCGCCTTGATCCTGAATCCAATCTCATTCGCCTCCCCATTCAGCCTGATCACAGGTAACTCTTTACCCAGATTCCCTTTTACTTCACCGTTCAGGCGCATGGTGCCGCTACCGATTTGCTCTATCTCATCCAGGTCCAGGACTCCCCTGAACAGGAAATTTAGCACTTCAAGTCCCTCATTGGTAGCCTTATAGGTGAAGTCGAGGAAAGGTATGTCCTCATAATTGTAGGTGCCCCAGGTCTCAAAATCCAGTCCGGAAGCACGCAAGCTACTGGGTTTTACTTCTACCTCTTTCGCCAGGGGATTCATGACTATGCTGCCGTTCAACCTGACATTTCTTTCCCCTTGTTCATTGATTGTAAGATATTTAACTTTATTTATATCAATGTCAAGTTTAACTTCAGCCTCAATCAAACCGGGCAAGTAGCTAAACCTGCTTTCCAGTTGGTTCACCCTTAGACTGAAATGATCATCCCTGACCCGGTTATCCATCTCCAATATGATCCCCGACAATTCAAAGGCATCCAGGTCGACCGAAATGGTCGATGCTTCTTCCGTGGTATCTTTGCCAGCCTGATCTCCGAACCTGATCCCCAGTGCATATTCAAGATTACTTACCGAGTCCTCATAAATCTCCAACCTGACCTTTCCCTCTTCCAGCTTCGCTTCTGAAACCATCACATTCCCTCGGATCAGGTCCACTACATCAAGGGTCACATGAATTTTACCCAAGGAGATGATGGGATCACGATCCGTGGAATCGGAGAGGATCTCCTGCTCATAATAATTCACCGACTCAAGCTGCAGGGTGATGTTGGGAAAGTTTACAAAGGGAATCAGTTTCATCTTTCCCATCTCAACTTCCCCTGGCTGCTGCTCATTCAGATAGCTCACCGCTTTTTCCATAAAAAAGTTTCTTCCCAGGTAAAATACCAGGGTGATGAGCAGGATCAGAGAAACCAGGCCCGCCACGATCCAAGCCAATACTTTAATCAGTCTGTACTTTTTTCGAGCCATGCGGAGAACTTATCTATGCCGAAATTAACAATAAGCAGGCAATCCGTGGGAACGTTTTGTCAAAAAGCCTCGTATACCCTATGAATATCCCTGCATCTTGTTGTATTTTTGCAGCATAACGTAAAGTAACCTCATGAGAACACGAAAAATAGTGGTGACAACAGTGGTGGTAATGGCAATGTGCATTCTTCCTTCATGTGATATCGTTGAAGAGTGTGGGTCCTGTGAGCTTGTTACTGAACCCCTGGTTGGAACCAAGACCTACGGCACGCCTTTGCTTCTGTGTGGTGATGAATTAAAAGACAAAGAGAATGAGTCACCCGAAACACTTCCGAACGGAGATGTTACCTACTGGAATTGTTTTTAAAGCCACATGTTGCTTATAATTCTGCTCTGCATTGCCGGGGCATTTGGTATCCTCTTTCTACTTCCCCTGAAAGGAGCACGTTCCTTTCGTTACCAGCCGCCTGTCCATAGGGTGCATGAAGCGGATGCTGTGCTGTCGAGGCGACTGCTGGAACCGGGTACCGCCGCATACAACTCCTACTATCAACAAAATCCACAGCTCAGGATTGCGGATGACCGATCCCGCAATTCTCCGGGCTTGCTTAACGAAAAGGCACAGTACTATGACCCGGGAACCTTTGCAGCTGCCTTAGCCAACTTTCAATTAATAGAATTCCTGGGCGCGCTCACTCATGGCCAGGGTCCTGTAAAGGATAATCAGACAGAAACTTCTCAAAAAAAGCAGATTCGGACAGATCCTGATCGTTACGCTCGTTTCATCAAAAAATGGCTGGAAGGAACAGGTGCCCATAAGGTGGGTTTTACTCCGCTGCACGATTACCACCTGTACTCCCACAAGGGCAGGGGCAAGCGAATTGGCGAAGCCATTGTAAAAGAGCACAACCATGCCATTGCCATTACTGTGGGAATGAATCACAGGATGATGCAGTCTGCTCCCCAGGGAACCTCCGTCATGGAATCCTCTGAGCAGTACCTGAATTCCGGAATTCATGCCCTGAAACTGGCTGCATGGATCAGGGAACTGGGATATGCAGCGACTGCACATATTGATGGGAATTACGAAGTGATCTGTCCCCTGGTAGCAGTCGATGCAGGGCTTGGCACCATTGGGCGGATGGGGCTTTTAATGACCCCGGATCTGGGTCCCAGGGTCAGAATCGCTGTGGTCACCACCAATATGCCCCTTGCTGTAAACAAGGAAAATTCAGACAGAACCACCCTACACTTTTGTCACCATTGTAAGAAATGTGCCAGTGTCTGTCCTGCTGCTGCCATCCCCGATGGTCCCAGGGCCAACATAGATGGAGTGGACCGGTGGAAGATCAACTCCGAGAAGGGTTATCACTTCTGGACCACTTCCGGAACCGACTGTGGAAGGTGCATCTCTGTATGTCCATACAGCCATCCCGACGACTCCTTTCATCGCTTAATTCGTTGGGCTATCAAAAATAATTTGCTTTTTCGGCGTCTGGCCATTAAATTGGACGATATTTTTTACGGCCCTAGACCTGCCATAAAGAGTCTGCCAAGCTGGTCAGACATAAGGGAAGAACCATGACGATCTCCGCCTATATTGCCATTGGAGTAATACTCCTGATGATCGTAGCCTTGACGAAGGAGATTATGAGACCAGGTCTGATCCTTTTTTCAGCACTGGTGATTTTCATGATTACCGACATCCTGACCGCCGAGGAAGCACTATCAGGATTTTCCAACAAGGGGATGATCACCGTGGCCCTCCTGTTCCTTGTGAGTGAAGGTGTCAAAGAGTCGGGTGTGCTGAATCGCATGGGAAGGATCATCCTTCCAAAAAAGCGGAAACCGATCCCCAGGCTGCTGATGCAGATCATGATCCCTGTTGCGGCCATTTCTGCATTCCTCAACAATACACCGGTGGTGATTATTTTTGCCCCCATGCTGAAAAAATGGGCCGATAAACTGAGTCTACCCTCTCAAAAATTTCTGATTCCTCTCTCTTATGCCACCATTTTTGGTGGCACCTGTACCTTGATCGGGACCTCCACCAACCTCCTGGTACACGGCATGATGCTCGACCGCGGAATGGCCGGACTGGGGATGTTTGAACTGGCCAAGGTGGGACTCTTTATTGTTTTTTTCGGATTTCTTTACATGAATCTATTCTCCAACCGATTACTCCCCGGGGAAAAGATTCCAAGGTTTAGTTTTCCCAATGATACCCGCGAGTATCTTTTTGATCTCTATCTCCCCAAAGGATCCAACCTGGCAGGCAAGGAGATCGATAAAAGGCGGCTGCCGGGCCTCAATGAATTTACCGTACGAACAGTGATCCGGGAGGGTAAGCATATCCGCATATCCAACTCACCTTTCCTTCTGGAAGCTGATGACAATCTCATTGTAGGCGGCAGTTCGGAGAATGTGGGTTACCTGACCCAATCCACCAATGTGAAATTGAAAGCACTGGACAACGTCGATCCCGATTTTCTGAAGAAATCCCTCCGGCAGGTAGAAGTGGTCATTGCACCCCGTTTCCCAGGAATACAGCGCACACTTGGAGAGTTTGATTTTTTTGGTCACTACAATGCAGTGGTCATGGCCGTACACCGAAATGGTGAGCGCATCACCACCAACCTGGACAACCTGGAACTGAAAGTCGGTGACAACCTCATGCTCCTTGCCACCGAGGATTTCACCCGATACTGGGGCGAATCGAGGGTATTTTATATGGCCACAGAGATTGGGGAGATGGACGACTCCAAGGACCGCCGCCGGAGATGGATCGCCATGGGACTGGTCTTCCTGATGATTGCCGGAGCCACAGCCGGGAGATGGATCCCGATTGAGGCAAAAAACGAATTTGATATGTTCTTCTTTGCCGCAGTCACGGTGTTCCTGATGGCAATGATGAAAATATTCACTCCAAAGAAATACACCAAGCCCATTAACTGGGATGTGCTTATCACTATTGCCTGTGCCATAGGGGTGAGCCGAGCCCTTCAGAATTCGGGAGCCGCCGATTTCATTGCACGTTCCACCATCAATATCTCGAAGGGGTTGGGACCGCTGGGGGTGATGGCTGCCATTTTTATCATCACCAATATATTCACCGAAATTATTACTAACAACGCAGCTGCTGCAATCACCTTCCCTATCGCTTTAGCGGCTGCCACGCAACTTGGAGTGGATCCAAGGCCCTTCTTCATCACCATTTGTATTGCTGCTTCAGCCAGCTTTTCCACACCCATCGGTTACCAGACCAACCTGATCGTGCAAAGCATAGGCAATTACAAATTCTCAGATTACTGGAAAATTGGATTGCCGCTTAACATCCTGGTGCTGATTATTTCCTTGCTGGTGATCCCCCGTTTTTGGCCATTCTAGTACCCGGCTGCATGACCATCCTTCCTGGATTCTGAAGCACCATAATAAACTCCGTTCTTTTTATCCCATAGAATGGCCTGGTAACCTCCATATCCTCCCACTGAATACTGGACATTATGTCCCTTGCTCACAAGTTCCCTGATCGCCTCGTAAGGAATCCCAGATTCAAGGTTGACCACCCCTCCATCGGTCATTTTGCTTCCAGTTGGCTGAGAGGATCCATCGTGTCTGATTCGTGGGGCATCTCCTGCTTCCTGCAGGTTCATT
>SPBY01000256.1 GCA_004525825.1 Bacteroidia bacterium | reverse complement strand
TTGATGCAGCATAAGCCCTGTTTCAGAACGCACATGTTTATGAAAAAATCGTCCACCAGGAACTTTTCAGGGACAGGCTGGTAGAGAGATTTCCTGACCGCATAACAACCCCCAAAGGGACCCATCATGGATCCCCAGATCAGGCTTTCGTAGTGTTTGATCCTCACTTCCCGGCTGATATAAAATTTTTCCTGTCTTGAGACCCCTTCACTGTTCACTGCAGTATTCACCATTCTAGAGTCGACCAGTCCCGTCCGCTCCTCCTTGAAATAGCAGATTAAGTTGGGAAGAGTATCCTGATCGAGCATTACATTTGCATCGGTGATGACCAGGATTTCGCCCCTGGCTTTTTCTGCCAGCTGGTTGATAATTCCAGGCTTCCCTTGTCTGTCTTTAAACACAGTGAGGTGAAGGGAAGGATGCTTTTCATGCAGGTGATGCAAAATCTTGTTGGTATGGTCGGTGGATGCATCTGATCCCACAAGTATCTCCAAAAGTTCCTGGGGGTAGTTGCCCTCCAGGATAGATTTGATTTTATCAGCGATGACCTCCTCCTCATTGAACGCGGCAATCAGAACCGAAATGGATGGCAGCTCGGAAGGAAGGAATTTTTCAGTGTGCACTTCCATATTCCGCGCAAGCAAACGGAGGATCTCAGGAAACAACAGATAGGAATATAATATCAGGCTTAGGCTGAACCAGAATATGATTTGAATGGTGATCATGCCTGTGCTTTATAGAACTGACTTAAGCGCTTTGAAAGCTTAAAAGTATCAAATTCCCGGCTGATTAATTTTCGCGCTTCAGCTGCCCTGCGGGAACTCTCTTTAGGATCTTTTATCAGCTCAAGAAGCAGGTTTTTATAAGTTTGAGGATCGTCTCCCACCCTAACGGTCCGGAGGTTCTCTGCAGGTATCCCCTTAATTCCTGTGCTGGTGGTCACTACCGGTCTGCCCAGGGCCATGGCTTCCAAAATCTTGATTCTGATCCCACTCCCTGAAAAAAGAGGCGCTACCATGATCCCGTACGACTGCATAAAGGACCGGGCATTTTCAACCTCTCCATGGAAGGTGATGTTCAGGTGATCCAGTTTTTTCAGGAAGCGCGCCGGTACGTTCCTTCCCGCCACATGAAACCTGATTTCTGGCAGCTCGTCAATCAGGAGTCCAAAAACATGATCGAGGAACCACGATAGACCTTCCTGGTTAGGCATCCAGTCCAGTGCCCCTATAAAAAAGAGGGTGGACCCGGATGGAAGTTCAGTGAGTGGATAATCGTCCAGGTTCAGACCTGTGGGGATGGTAAGCATGGGAGTAACAATACCCTGTTCCCTGAAGTGAGATTCATCCCACTCACAGATGGGTACCAGAAAATCCACTCTATCTGCCACCCTCATTTCAAATCTAAGCAGGCGGCGGGCCAGGTTCCCCAGATACCATCTTTTCAGGGGAGAGCTTTCCCGAATGGCCATTCTCTTCCAAATCAGGTGCTCAGCATTGTGTGCACGAAGAGATATCCGGGCATGGCTTTCTTTTCTGATCTGGTCCAGGTAGTAAAATAGATAAGGACCTTCCAACTGGATAATGTCAAAGGATTCTTCCTCAAGGAGTGCATGGAGTGCCATTCGGAATGCTTTGATATTGAATCGTTCTGCCACATAGGGTGCTTTGGTAAACAAGAGGTTGATTAACAGCCGTAAGGGTCTGATTGAAGTATCACAATCTACCCCAATGAAACGAAGGGTGTTTTGAAGTTCTGCTGGAATCTCTTCCACAGGGAATGGATGCTTTGTGGTATTCATGGCCAGACAAGTAAGCTGGTTGCCTGCATGTTGGAGACCAAGAAGCATATTGAGCGTAGCAATGGACCCTCCATCCCTGGGAGGGAAAGGAAGCTTGTTGGCCAGAATCAGGATCTTCATTTTCTCCGGAAGAATTTCTGAGTACCTTGAACCAGTTTCTTTGCCCAGAGAAAATAGGTTTCCACGTTCATGATCACAGAGTCGTTGGCAGCTTTGATTGTCAGCCAGATGCTCATAGGAATCAGGAGGAAGGTGGAGAGCCACATGCCTGCAAAGGGAGGTAAGATATTTTCACGTACCACCTTCTCACCCATCATGGAAATTATATAATAGGCCAGGAACAACATCACACTTACAATCACAGGGACGCCCAGTCCCCCTTTTCGAATGATGGCCCCCAGGGGTGCACCGATGAAAAAGAAGATCAGGCACAATAGAGAGTAGGTATATTTTCTGTGAATCTCAATCTGATACCTTCTCAGTTTCGAGAGCTTCCAGTCGGCGGTGTTTGCGTGTGAGGTGGTCAACCCCTTGTTGCTACGTGCAAAATTTATGGCCTGGGTAAGGGCCCGACGTTGCTCCAGCTTATTCAGTTGGGCATAGGCAGAATCCACGTGAACCCTCACCACCTCCTTGCCTTCTTCATTAACGCTGGCTTTCAGGGAGTCGGACAGAATTCGTGATCTTTTGATCATGATGTTTTTTGATTTTCTCACCAGGGTCATGTCCATAGTGGCGTGAAAATTGTCGACAAGCAAACCAAAGTCTTCCCGCAGGGAATCTTCAAAATGATTCAGTTGCGAAATGTTCAGCATCTGAAAGGAATTGCGAAAGAGATTTTCGTCGGTTCGGTTGAGACCGAATCCTGTCATCTCGATGATCAGTTCCTGGTATTCAAAATGGCTCCTCTGCTGGGGGTAACTTTTGATATGGCGATCGTCGGTTTTCTGATTCTGCAACTCCTCCCAGGTACGTCCGTTGTATAGCGTAAGAAGCAGATGTTTTTCGTCGGCCGACATCTTCATGTACCCCGAATCGGCCACAGTCACCTTGATGTTTCCCTCCTTTTTGGTATGATCATATATTAGGATGTCTGTCAGCAAGTTCGTTTTACTGTTCCTGTCTCCGATACGTATGGAAAAGCCCTCCAGGTTATTGTCAAATACTCCGGGTTTGATGCTAAGTTCGGGACGCTGCTGCTGGATGTCGTATAGAAGCGACCTCATCTTCAGATTGGTGACTGGCATCACGTAGTTGGCAAACATAAAGGCTCCAATGGCCAGGAAAGCTGAAAGCACCATGACCGGGGCCATGATTCTTACCAGGGAGATCCCCGATGATTTCAGGGCCAGCAGTTCCAGGTTTTCCGCCATGTTCCCGAAGGTCATCAAACTGGCCAGCAGTACTGCCAGTGGCATGGCCATGGGAACAAGGCTGGCACTGGTATAGAGCAGAAATTCAGATATCACGTTCATTTCCAGCCCCTTCCCGATGAGATCGTCGATATACCTCCAAAGAAATTGCATCAGAAGTATGAATATCACAAAGAAGAAAGTCAGGATAAGCGGACCAATAAAAGATCGTAATACCAGTAGATGTAACTTTTTCACACCGCTCCCTTTTCGTGTCTATCTTTCAACGAAGACAAAGTTAATTTATTTTCGCTTAGGGATAGCGCCTAAAGACCGATGGCATGTTTCAATTCTGAGACCTGTGAATCCCAGAGGTCGACGGCATCATCCTTCTCATCCTCTTCAGCAAAATCTGTGATTATCAATGCCACATCTCCGGTGAGTTCATGGGTACGGATCCTGAACTCAAAAAACTCTTCCTGATCTTCGTCCTCCTCCCAGTGAAAGCGAATGTAATTGTTAGCTTTCTTCTGTACCACGGAGGCCTCCTGTTCGGATCCTTCCCAGATAAAGGTATACTTGCCCCTTCTCAGATTTACATTGTCGGCAAACCATTCTGAAAGACCTTCGGGAGTGCTTAACCTTGAAAACAGAATATTTGGGGAAGTATTTAATGTGTACTCAAGTTCGTATTTGGTCTTCATGACTTGGGGGAATTAGTCCATAATTCAGCCTTATTTGCAATATAAGAAAATTCCGGGGATTTCAAAATCCAGTAAGTCAGAGCAATGCTCAGGAATTCAAATAAGTAGAATGAGTATAAAAAAGCGTGGCAGGGAGCAACTTAGGGGAAAGTAACTATATTTACCTTTTCCAAAATCTGAAAACTAATTCATACCATGAGCGCGAAGAGTAAGTACAACAAGAACGTCGTCATTGTGATTGCTAGTATTGCGGCCACAGGAGGACTTCTATTTGGATTTGATACTGGGGTGATCTCCGGGGCAATCCCATTTCTACAAGACTATTTTGTATTAACAGATTCACAGGTTGAGAATCTCACAGCCCTGGGTCTTATTGGTGCTGTTGTCGGAGCTCTGTTCACCGGGCGTGTAACCGATTTACTGGGTCGGAAGAAAGTGATCCTGGCCTCTGCTTTTGTATTTGCTACTGGAGCTGTCTGGACCGGTTTCGCGCCTACTGTAACACAATTGATGATTTCCCGTTTTTATCTTGGCCTGGCCATCGGGGTATCCTCTTTTGCTGTTCCACTGTATATTTCAGAGATCTCACCCACAAAGATCAGGGGAACACTGGTATCCATGTTCCAGCTTCTTATCACAGTGGGTATTCTGGCAGCCTACCTCAGCGATAATGCCTTAGCTGACAATAACAACCTGGAGAGCTGGCGACCCATGCTATGGGTAGGGGTCTTTCCTGCACTTATCCTGTTCGTCGGCATGTTCTTTCTGCCTGAAACTCCGCGCTGGTTGATGAGCAAGGGACGCGAGGAAGAGGGGGAAGCAGTGCTTCGCAGGATTGAAGATCCCTCCATGATCGATGATTCCATGAAATATATGAGGAAGGATATGGCCATTGATAAGGAGCAGGCTAGCTGGAAGGAGATCTTTAAACCCTGGCTGAGAAATGCCCTGATTATTGCCGCTGGAATCATGTTCTTCCAGCAGTTTGTGGGGATCAATACGGTCATCTATTACAGTCCAAAGATCTTCCTGGCAGCTGGATTTGAAGGGGCTGAAGCAGCCATTGCGGCCTCTGTGATTGTGGGAGTGGTGAATGTTTTCTTCACCATAGTCTCGCTCTTTGTCATTGATAAGCTGGGTAGGCGGAAGCTTTATTTTATAGGTGTATCCGGTATTTTTCTTGCACTTATCGGTATGGGTCTTGGATTTATACTTCCCGGAGCCGGCAAATGGTTCCTGGTCATCTCCATGCTGGTATACATTGCATTCTTTGCCATCAGCCTGGGGCCATTAGGCTGGGTGCTTATATCCGAAGTATTCCCCACCAAAGTTCGTGGTTTGGGTGCATCCATCGGTTCCCTGTCTAACTGGGGCTTTAATACCCTGGTGGTCTGGACCTTCTACAAAATGGCCAGTGCCATAGGAAATGCCAAAGAGGTGGTGGTTCCTGAAGGAAAGGATCTTTCGGAAGTTTGTCCATCCTGTGTGGGTGGAGTATTCTGGATCTTTGCGGCTGTTGCCTTG
>SPBY01000135.1 GCA_004525825.1 Bacteroidia bacterium | reverse complement strand
CACTCCCTGTAGAGTTCTTGCTGGGTGCCCTGGTCCACAAAGCGGTCAGGGATTCCCAGGCGGATAACCTTGGCTTTGTAGCTGTTGTCGTTCATGTACTCAATGACAGCACTGCCAAGACCTCCTACGATGGAAGCGTCCTCCACGGTGATGATCTTCTTAAACCGCGAGAAAACGGTTTTCAATAGCTTGTTATCCAGGGGTTTCAGGAATCGCATATCAAAGTGAGCCACACTGATGTGCTCTTTATCAAGTATGTCAATGGCCCTGCTTGCCTGGTTTCCAATGGGTCCCAGTGTAAGAATGGCCAGGTCGTTTCCATCGCTCAGTTGCTGTCCTTTCCCGATTTCCACCTCGCTGAAGGGTTGCTTCCAGTCCACCGTTTCGCCTCTTCCCCTGGGATAGCGAATCACCATGGGACCTGAAGGTTTGAGCTGAGCGGTGTACATCATGTTCCTCATCTCGATCTCGTTCAGGGGCGAAGCAATGGTCATTCCGGGAATGCACCTGAAAAAAGCCAGGTCATAGGCACCATGATGGGTGGCCCCGTCAGATCCCACCAATCCAGCCCGGTCAAGGAAAAAGACTACGGGCAAATTCTGGATGGCCACATCGTGTATCACCTGGTCGTAGGCCCGCTGCATGAAAGAAGAGTAGATGTTACAGAAGGGAATCATTCCGGAAACAGCCAGTCCGGCCGCAAAGG
The DNA here is from genome assembly GCA_004525825.1 of Bacteroidia bacterium. GTDB lineage: Bacteria > Bacteroidota > Bacteroidia > Bacteroidales. Next base: position 6,455 of record SPBY01000135.1, on the reverse strand, counting down.
TGACCGCATGCTGTTCGGCTATCCCCACATCATAAGTGCGGTCGGGCATCTCATCCATCATGGTCTTCAGGGAGGAGCCGGTGGGCATGGCAGGGGTGATCCCAATGATTCTCTTATTGGTTCTGGCCAGTTCCAGGATGGTATCTCCAAAAACGTCCTGGAAAAGGGGTGCTTCAGGTTTGTCCGATACCTTCTTGATGATCTCGCCGGTATGCATGTTAAATTTTCCCGGAGAGTGGAAGGCGGTCTGGTTTTCTTCAGCCTTGGCAAATCCTTTCCCCTTTTGGGTAATCACATGCAAGAGTTTGGGTCCGGGGATATCCCTCATGTCCTTCAGGACCTCAGCCAGATGAAGTACATCGTGACCATCCACGGGACCGAAATAACGGAAGTTCAGGGATTCAAACAGGTTGCTCTGCTTGAGGACTATGGATTTGATCGCATTCTCAATCTTTTGGAAATAGCTCCTTGCGTGGGGGGTAACCTTGTTCATGTAGCCCAGCAGGTTCCACACATCCTTCTTAACCTTGTTGTAGGTTTTGGAGGTGGTAATGTCGAGCAGGTAATCATTCATGGCACCCACACTGGGATCAATGGAGATGTTGTTGTCGTTGAGGATTACCAGCAGGTTTTTCCCTGCGTGTCCTGCGTTGTTCAGCGCTTCATAGGCCATTCCGCCACTGAGCGACCCATCGCCGATGACGGCCACTACCTGCCGGTCCTTCTGGCCCCTGTAATCGTTGCCGGCAGCCATTCCCAGGGCCGCGGAGATGGAGGTGGAGGAGTGTCCCACCCCAAAAGCGTCGTATTTGCTTTCAGAACGTTTGGGGAATCCGCTGATCCCCCCATATTTCCTGTTGGTATGGAAGACCTCCCTTCGGCCGGTAAGAATCTTATGTCCGTAAGCCTGATGCCCCACATCCCAAACGATCTGGTCATAGGGGGCATTGAAAACATGGTGGAGGGCCACGGTCAGTTCAACTACTCCAAGGCTGGCGCCAAGGTGTCCGGGATTGGACGACACCAATTCAATGATGTACTGGCGCAATTCTGCACTAAGTCCACGTAACTGCTCCGGTGTCAAGGACTTCATGTCCTCCGGACCTTGAATGGTTTTCAGAAGTTTGTATGATTCTTCACTCTCTGCCATCAGCTCATTTTACAGCCGCAAAGTTACAAATAAAATATCGATGTTAATATCTTAAACAAGCGTGGGGGAAAAATGGCAAACAAAGACCTGCTATTTTATGTAATTTTCTCCAATTGAACCGTTATGTAGATATGATGAAGAGCTTTATGTATATTCTGATGGGATTGGCACTACTCGGTTCCTGTGTCCCGGCGAGCGAGTTCACACAACTTTCGAATAAGAGCAACTCATTGCAAGTGGAGAGAGATGATCTGATGGCGGAAAACGAACATCTGACCGTCGCTAACAGGGAGATGATGGCGAAGATCGATAAAGTGGAAGAGCAGCAGCAGCAGAACATTGAGGACAGTATTAGAATTCATAAGAGGGTGGAGGATTTGGAGAAAGAGATGGCTCAGCTGGACAGGAAGTACGCCGATCTGGAGTCGACCCATGAATCCCTGCTGAGGGGAAATGCCCGTGAAACCACAAGGTTGCTCAACGAGCTGCAAAGCACCCAGGTGGACCTGGCCACCAAAGAGCGCTTGCTGAAAGAGCTTGAAGCCAATGTGGCTGGTCAGCGCCAGGACGTAAATCGTTTAACGGCTGAACTGGAAGCCAGGAATGCACGGCTGGTGGAGATGGAAAGAATGCTAAATGAGAAGGACAGGGTGCTTGACAACCTGAAGGACAGGGTGGCAGAGGCCTTGCTTGGTTTTGAGGGACAGGGCCTTACCGTGACCCGAAAGGATGGAAAGGTATATGTCTCGATGGATGAGAAACTGCTATTTCAATCGGGGAGCACGGTGGTGGACCCCAACGGGGTAAGGGCCCTTCAGCAGCTGGCCCAGGTACTGGCACGAAATCCCGAGATCAGCATTATGATTGAGGGCCATACCGATGATGTACCTTTCAGAAAAGGCTCCTCCATCAAGGACAACTGGGACCTGAGTGCCTTAAGGGCCACCTCCATTGTGAGAATCCTGCTCAACGGTTCAGGTATTGACCCCACCCGCCTAACCGTGGCCGGAAGGGGAGAATACTTTCCTGTGGATGGAGCCGATACCCCGGAGGCAAGAAGAAAGAACCGGCGTACGGAGATTATCCTCTCGCCCGACTTCACAGAGATTTTCAGGATCCTGGATATGTAGTATGCCGGTCCGAGGGGCTTGAATACGCAGAGTATCCAGGCATGACCGGCAGATCTTAGATGGTCATGATGTCTTCTTCCTTGGCTTCCACAATCTTATCCACCTTTTCGGAGTATTCTTTGGTGAGCTTTTGGATGTTTTCTTCGGCAATTTTGGCCTCGTCCTCCGAAAGTCCGTCTTTCTGCATTTGCTTGTATTCCTCGTTGGCTTCTCGCCGACTGTTCCGGATGCTTACCCTGGCATTTTCCCCTTCGTTTTTGACCTTTTTGACCAGGTCGCGGCGACGCTCTTCGGTAAGCTGGGGGACGACCAGGCGGATCACTTCCCCGTTGTTGCCCGGAGTGATTCCCACGTTGGATTGCATCAGTGCCTTTTCGATGGGATCGATCATGGATTTTTCCCAGGGTTGGATCATGATGGTCTTGGCATCGGGAGTACTTATGTTGGAAACCTGATTTAGCGGAGTGGGAGTTCCGTAGTAATCCACCATAATTCCATCCAGGATATGCACGTTCGCCTTTCCTGCCCTGATGCGAACCAATTCAGTATCAAGGTGTACAACGGCTTTCTCCATGTGCTCCTGGGCCATTTCATATACCAGTTGGACTTCTTCGTTCATGATCTTAGAGTTTCAAAGGGCTAAATTTATTTAAATTTTGACTAAAGTTCCAATTTTTTCTCCCGAAACAAGCCTCTTCAGATTCCCTTTCTTGTTCATATTGAAGACAATAATGGGCAGATCGTTCTCCTTGCACATGGTAAAGGCGGTCTGATCCAGGATTCTCAGTTCCTTCTCAATGGCCTCCCCAAAGCTGAGCTCATCATACTTAACAGCTTTGGGATCCTTCTCCGGATCGCTGGTATAAACCCCGTCCACCCGGGTTCCCTTCAGCATCACATCGGCTTCCATCTCAACGGCTCTGAGAGAGGCCGCCGTATCAGTGGTAAAATAGGGATTCCCGGTGCCTCCCGCGAAGATCACAATTTCATTATTTTCCAGGGCCTCGAGGACCTTCGGTTTGTAGTAATACTCGGCCACGGGTTCCATGCGGATGGCCGTAAACAACCTGCATGCCGCTCCCTTGGATTGGAAAGCAGACTGCAGGGCAAGTCCGTTGATCACCGTAGCCAGCATGCCCATGTAATCCCCTTTCACCCGGTCAAATCCCGCGTCTACTCCCGACATGCCCCGGAAGATGTTTCCCCCACCAATCACCAGACCCAGCTGCTTACCCATATTCGATACCTCAATGATTTCTTCAATGTAATCGTTCAGCCGGCCTGGATCAATTCCGTGTGAACGGCCGGCCATCAGCGCTTCCCCGCTCAGCTTAAGCAATATTCGTTTATAGGTCATTTAAGGATACATTTTCCTTAAAAGTAGTAAAAAGCCAGAAAAGAAACGAGGCTGACCAAAGCTGACTACCGGAAGGATCCTCTTAATCGGCGGCAATTCTTCCCCTCCCACAAACCCAAACACGGGCACTTTTTTGAGGAGTGCCATCAGGGTGTTGTGGAAGCCGCCATAGTATTTGTAGGTAATATGCACCCGGGTGATTCAAGGAGGATGCCTACAAATGTTCGCTTGCGAAGATTTTAAGCACCGACTGAATTACCCGGTGCATTAATTTAAGCTGCGAGTAAATACCCTGTGGCAAGGCACAAAAAAAACTGCCCTGTTTGCACAGCGCAGTTTCTTATGAGTTTGGGTAAGTGGCTTACTTCACTGCAAACCTAAGAAATCCGGTTACCTGAAGGTCCTTATCAGATTCCTTGATATACTGTCTAATAGTCTTCTTTGAATCTTTGGTGAACTCCTGGTTCAGCAGGGTGGCTTCCTTGAGGAACTTCTTGACCATGCCTTCTGCAATACGGTCAACTATGTTCTCAGGTTTACCTTCCAGAAGTGCCTTTTCGCGGCCAATCTTCCTTTCCGTAGCAATCACCTCTTCAGAAACATCACCCTCATCTACAGCAATGGGCGACATGGCAGCAATCTGCATGGCCACATCCTTGGCCACCTGCTCGTCCACATCAGCTTTGTTGAAACCTACCAGGGTGGCCAGGTTGTTACCGAAATGGTTGTATGCCTGTACTTTTTCAGCCTGGATAAAATCGAAGTAAGCCAGTTCAAGCTTCTCTCCAATGGTTCCTGATTTGTCAATGATCACATCTGCCAGTACCTTACCGTCCAGGGTGAGAGCTTTCAGTGCCTCCAGGTCAGCAGGCTTTTCAGCTACTGCAAGGTCCAGGATGGAAACGGCAAATTTTACAAATTCTTCGTTCTTTGCCACAAAATCGGTCTCGCAGTTCAGGGAGATCATAGCTCCGTATCCGCCATCCACTTTGGCCTGAACACTACCTTCACTTGCATCACGGTCGGCACGCTTGTTGGCAATGGCCTGGCCTCTTTCACGAATTAATTCAATTGCTCTATCGAAAGCGCCATCGGCTTCCTGTAAGGCTTTCTTACAGTCCATCATACCGGCGCCTGTGGCTTTCCTGAGTTTCGCTACATCTGCAGCTTTAATATCAGCCATTATTATAATCTATTTAATGTGTTTATGAATCAATGTCTTATTCAGAGGCGTTGTCCTCTTGCTTCTCCTCAGTAGCTTCTTCATCGTTGGGCTCTTCAGCTTTTGCCTCAGCCTTCTCCACTTTCTTCTCAGTCTTGGGCTTTTCTACCTTAGTTTGATCCTCTTTCGACTTTTTACTATCGACTTTAGACTCTACTTGCACCCTTTCAGCTTTCTTCCCAATTCTTGGCTTCTCACCCCTCACAGGCTTAGCCTCTTCTTCCGCATTCTCGAGCTTCGGTTCGTCTTTGTCTTCTTTCGCCTTTTGACTTTTGGCTTTCGAATCACTTACTTCTTTCTCCTTCTCCATCTTTCTCTCCTCCAAACCTTCGGCAATGGACTGAGTCACGATATCGATAATCAGTGAAATCGACTTGGAAGCATCGTCGTTGGAAGGAATGGGGAAATCGATGTTGCGGGGATCGGAGTTGGTGTCCACCATGGCAAAAACAGGAATGTTCAGCCTGTTGGCTTCACGTACCGCATTGTACTCTTTGTGAACGTCCACAATAAACATGGCAGCCGGAAGACGGGTCAGATCGGCGATCGATCCAAGGTTCTTCTCGAGCTTGGCGCGCTGACGGGCAATCTGAAGTCTTTCGCGTTTGGAAAGGGTTTCAAAGGTTCCGTCGGTAGCCATCTTATCAATGGCAGACATTTTCTTTACTGCCTTCCGGATGGTGGGGAAGTTGGTAAGCATACCGCCTGGCCAGCGCTCAGTCACATAAGGCATGCCGATCTCTTTCACCTTTTCTGAAACGATATCCTTTGCCTGCTTTTTGGTAGCAACGAAGAGGATCTTACGTCCGCTTTTGGCAATCTGCTTCATAGCGGAAGAGGCCTCGTACAGTTTGATTTCGGTTTTGTTGAGGTCAATGATGTGGATTCCGTTCTTCTCCATAAATATATAGGGAGACATGGCGGGATTCCATTTTCTTTTCAGGTGGCCGAAATGCACACCTGCATCCAATAATTCTTTGAAACTTGTTTTTGGCATTTTTTTAATTTTTGCTGGTCAATCTGAAGGTAGCCCCATAAAGGGAGTCCTGCCGATTTCGCAATGATTAAGATTAGAAAAATTTCTGTTAACGCTTGCTGAACTGGAACTTCTTCCTGGCTTTTGGCTGGCCGGGCTTCTTACGCTCAACAACGCGCGGGTCACGGGTGACAAAACCTTCGGCCCTGAGGGCAGGTTTGTACTCGGGATTTATCTTGATCAGGGCCCTGGAGATGCCCAGACGAAGCGCTTCGGCCTGTCCTGTCATTCCACCGCCGTTAAGGTTCACTTTGATGTCGTAGTTGTCCCTTAGCTCGAGCAGGTTCAGGGGCTGTTCAACAACGTAATGAAGTTGTTTATCGGGAAAATAGTCTTTAAAATCTCTGCCGTTTACGATAATCTGTCCTTTGCCGTCACTCATATATACCCTGGCAATGGCTGCTTTCCTTCTTCCTATCGTATTGATAACTTCCATGGTCTTATTTAATTTTATTTAAGTCAAGTTTCTTGGGCTGCTGTGCCTGGTGGTCATGATTTTCACCTACAACTACATACAGATTCCTGAAAAGTTCGCTTCCAAGCCTGCTTTTGGGAAGCAT
>SPBY01000554.1 GCA_004525825.1 Bacteroidia bacterium | reverse complement strand
TTACTGCTGGTTGAAGACGACATTGATCTCCAAAAAGTGCTGGCCCAGTACCTGGAGCTATCAGGTTTTAAGGTCTACACTGCCAACCATGGCCAACACGGATTGAAAATTTTCAAAGAGAAGCATGTGGATCTCTGCATCCTGGATGTCATGATGCCGGTGATGAATGGGTTTGAGCTGGCGGGAGAAATACGGAAGCTGGACCGGGAGATGCCGGTGGTTTTTTTGACTGCCAAAAATCAGAAAGAGGACCGGCTGAAGGGATTAAAAATTGGGGCGGATGACTACATCACCAAGCCTTTTGAAGCAGAAGAATTGGTGCTGAGGCTGAACAACATTCTCAAAAGGGCCGGGAAAGATAGCATGGAATCCATCCGATTGGGATGCCTCCACATACAGTTTAACGAGCTTCTTATTAAAGACGGGAGCAAGAGCTTCAACATGACTCCACGGGAATCGGATCTTCTGAAATACCTCATCGAAAACCAGAATACCGTGGTGAAAAGAGAACAGATTCTGGAAGAACTCTGGGGACAAAACGACTATTTCCTGGGCCGTTCCATGGATGTTTTTATATCCAGGTTAAGAAAATACCTGCAAGCCGAGCCCTCGGTCTCTCTGGAAACAAAAAGGGGGGTGGGCTTCATTTTAAAGATCAGCTCCCACACCCATCGGTAATATTTAAAAAAGATAGCTATTTTCTTACGGCTCCTTTCAGGATACGGGCGGTTTCATCCCCTTTGATGGTATCATACACCAAAGGCGTAGCGATGAACAGCGATGAATAGGTACCTACCACTATACCAATCATTAGCGCGAATGTAAAGCCCCTGATCACATCCCCTCCAAAGACAAAGATGGCCAGCACCACAAAGAAGGTACTCAGGGAGGTACTGAAGGTCCGGCTCAGAGTGCTGTTCAGGGCTGTATTAAAAATATCCCTGCGTTCCCGCTTCTTCTGCAGTCCCACATACTCCCTGATCCGGTCAAATACCACCACCGTGTCGTTGATGGAGTAACCCACCACGGTAAGAATGGCCGCAATGAAGGACTGGTCCAGTTCAAGGGAAAAGGGCATGATTCCATCCAGAATGGAGAAGAGCCCGAGTACAATCAGGACATCGTGTACCAGTGCTCCCAGGGCGCCTAAACCAAACTGCCAGTTTCGGAACCTGGCCAGGATGTAGAGGAAGATGATCAGAAGCGAGGCAAAGATCACAAGAAGCGCAGTACGTTTGATATCATCGGCGATGGTGGGACCTACCTTATGGGAAGAGATGATATAATCCTGTCCGTTGATAAAATCATCCAGGCTTACTTCGCCCTCAATGTAAGGTTGAAGGCCTTCAAACATCTGTGCCTTGATGATGGAATCCACCTCGGGACGATCGTCATCAATCAGGTACTTGGTAGTCACCCTGACAGCATTTTTAGATCCATAGGTAATCACCGTGGGAGTTTCTCCAAAGGCAGCCGCCAGGTTGTCCTGAATCTCAGCGGTTTCCACATCCTGCTTGAATGTGATCACATAGTTACGTCCACCGGAGAAATCCACACCCAGGTCCAGTCCCTTGGTGACCAGTGAAGCAATACCCGCCAGAATAACTACACCCGAGATCACGTAAAACATCTTTCTTTTGCCAATGAAATCAATCTTGGCATTCTTAAACGCATTCCTGGTGATCTTTGTATCAAAGGTGATGCTTCTGTTTTTGGTAAGCATGCGCTCATACATGAGCCTGGTCAGGATGATGGCACTGAACAGGGAAGTCAGGATCCCGATCACCAGGGTGGTGGCAAAACCTTTGATGGGTCCGGTTCCAAAGAAGAACAGGATCAGACCTGTCAGGAAGGTCGTAATCTGCGCATCAAAAATAGCCGAATATGCATTTTTGTAACCATCCTTGATGGCCGTCTTCAGATTCTTCCCGGCCGCCAGTTCTTCACGGATCCGTTCATAAATAAGCACGTTTGCATCCACCGACATACCGATGGTCAGCACTATACCGGCAATACCCGGCAGTGTAAGAACCGCCTGCAGAGAGGCCAGTACCCCTATGAGGAAGAACATGTTGGCCAACAATGCTATGTCGGCCACCATACCCGCTCTGCGGCTGTAGTAGAAAATCATGTAGGCAAGTACCACCACAAAGGCAATCAAAAAGGAGTTCATGCCGTCCTTGACCGACTTGGCTCCCAGTGAGGGTCCAATCACCTCGCTGGACTCGATGCGAGCGCGTGCAGGCATCTTTCCTGATTTCAGAATGTTGGCCAGGTCATCTGCATCGGTCTGACTGAAATCGCCGGATATGGAAGAGCTTCCCCCCTTAATTTCTTCGCTCACATTGGGAGCTGAATAGACCAGTCCGTCCATCACAATGGCAATGGACTGGTTTACATTTTCCCTGGTCAGGTTGGCCCATCTCTTGGCCCCTTCGGCATTCATGTTCATGCTCACATTGAACTGGCCCGTATAGGGATCGGTACCCACTCTGGCATCGGTTACATATTTACCGTCCATGGCAGGCTGGTTGTTGCGGGTCGATTTCAGGGCATGAAGTCTGATAAACTGTTGTTCTTCTCCATCGGGTTGGAAGTGCCAGGCAAATTTCATATCCGATGGGAAGAGCTGCCTGATCTGGGGGATGGCCAGGTAGGCATTCACCTTGGCAGTATCTTTCAGAAGTACCACTCCTACTGTGGAACCGGGAATAAACTGCCTTGAATTATCCAGGTAGGGCGTCAGAACGGCAATCAGGGGATTCTCACGATAAAACTGAGCTTCCTGATCATCTAACATGGAGGTTGAATCGAGGTCGCTCAGCAGGTCAAGACCGCTGGTATCGAGCAAGAGATCATCCTGTGCCAGCAGGTCATCCTGAGCCAGCAGATCATC
>SPBY01000132.1 GCA_004525825.1 Bacteroidia bacterium | reverse complement strand
GATGCGTCCGTCACTCCCTATTTTCACGTGAGCCAGCTGGTTCAGCTGGGACTGCAGCAAGTCCCTGAATTCATAATCCAAGCCGAGTTCCCTGCCGGCCTCAATCACTGAGGTAAAGAGGTGCCATACGATCTGCAGGTCCATGGCTGGACCCATATTAATGGCAGCCGTATCCCCGGCAGGTGTCACAAATCTGTTCTCGGGTGAGAGTGAGGGACCTGTCACCAGTTTGCCTGTTCTGGGATGTTCCACCAGGAAGTCTGACATAAAAAGCGCAGCCTCGCGCATCACATCATATCCATATTCCCTCAGGAAAATCGTATCGCCGGTAAACAGATAATGCTCCCAGATATGGGTGCAGGACCAGGCAGCCCCCATGGGCCACATGCCCCAGCTGGGTGAACCAAATAACTGTGTTTGGTGCCATGCGTCGGTGGTGTGATGAGCCACCCATCCCCTGCTATTATAGGTAGTGCTGGCCGTCTTCCGGCCTGATTCCCGCAGTTCCCCAATGAACTTCAGATAGGGAAGGTGGCATTCCGAAAGATTAGTAATCTCTGCGGGCCAGTAGTTCATCTGAAGGTTGATGTTGATGTGGTAATCTGAATTCCAGGGTGGTTCGAGATATTCGTTCCATATTCCCTGCAAGTTGGCCGGCAGGTTTCCCGGACGGGAACTGCTGATCAGAAGGTAGCGACCATAATTGTACTAGAGGGCAGTCAGACCGGGATCGTTTTTGCCCTTCTTCACCAGATCGAGTCTTTCATTGGTAGGAAGATGCGTGGTTCCTGAGCCTCCCAGGTTAATATCTACCCTGTTAAAATAGCCCTGGTACTCATTCACATGTTCTTCCAGGGCCCTGTTGAAATTGCATTCAAGGGACTGACCCAGGCAGGCCTCGCAGTCCGCACAGGGTTCCTCTCCAAAATAATCTGTGGATGACACTATTCTGAGTTCCATGCTCCGGGCTCCATCCACTTCCAGCCTGTCACCCCACGAATGGACATGGCCCCCAATAATGATTAACTTTACCCCGCAGGCCAGCATCACTCCATCTCCCTTATCCACATATTGTTTCATGGTGATCATGTTATCTCCATACATTACCACCTCACCCTCCCCGGGCCGGGTAAGCTGAATGTGACAGTCAATCTTACCCCCGTTGGCCGCTTTTTCCCTGAAAATAATCACATTCCTTGCTGCAGAGCTAAAAACCTCGCGCCTGTATTTGTTCCCACTTTTGGTATAATTTACCCTGATCAGGGCACTATCGAGCCTAAGAGACCTTCGGTAATCAGTCACTTCGGAGGAGTCATCGTAGCTAATCATTAGGTCACCCAGGGTCTGATATGCATTGGTTCCGGAGGGAAGTCGTTCCTGAAGCAGTTCCTTCACTGCGAGGTCCTGGGCCTCCTTGTAGTTGCCGTCGAAAAGCAGTTGGCGAACCTGCGGAATGGCTTCTGTGCCGTCTCTGTCTTCATAACTTCCCTGCCTGGTCCAGATCGATTCCTCGTTCAACTGGATCCTCTCCTGGCTGGTTCCGCCGAAGACCATGGCTCCCAGTCTCCCGTTACCGATAGGCAATGCCTCATTCCAGTCTGCGGCAGGTGCATCATACCACAATTCCACTTCAGGTCCCGTAAATACCGGTACCTTCTCCTGGTCAGCACAACTGAAAGAAATAGCCAGGAGTACCAATCCCATCAATAGCAATGTTTTATAAAATGATTTCCTCATGGTGTCTCAGCTTAGAATGGAGCGGGATGGTAAGATAATGCTCTTTTCGGAAATTTCCACATATGTGACACTTGCAGAATGATTCAACTCATGGTTTTAACACCACTTTGATCAGTCCGGGTTCTTTGTTATACAGACGCTTAAACCAATCTGCCCCCTCCGAAAGGGGGGCTTCTGCGCTGAGTATGGCATCCACATTCACCTCTTTTCGTGCGATCATATCGAGCACTGCGGGGTACTCACCACAAATGGCGCAGCTTCCCTGCAAGCGGATCTGCCGGGTAACCACTTTCTGAAGGGGAAAAGCAGCACTTGGAGATAAGTTCCCCACCAGGGTCACGGTAGCACCCTTCCTGGCACTGTCTATGGCGATGGCCACGGTTTCACTGACTCCCACCACCTCGAAGGCCACATCGGCACCCCGGTTCCCGGTCAGGGCAAGAACCTCCTTTTTCACATCCACCTTCTTCGGATTCAATACATGATCGGCCCCCAGCTCTCTGGCAAGCTCCAGTTTGTCATCCTCCAGGTCGATGGCAATGACCTTTCCACATCCCCGGGCCCTTAGTACCTGGATCACAAAAAGTCCGATCATTCCACTCCCCACCACCACTGCCGTATCGTTCCATTCCAGTGGAGTCAGCGCCACGGCATGGGCAGCTACCGCCACTGGTTCCACCATGGCTGCCTGGGTAAAGCTTACTTGGTCCGGTATTCTGTAAAGTATATGCTGAGGAATAGAAACATATTCGGCAAAGGCACCATGCTTTTTCCAGTCGCCCGGCGAAACTCCCAACACCATCCGGTGGTCGCTCAGGTTATACAATCCCTTCCGGGTATACCAGTCATCCAGCTTGTATATTGTTGAATCGAAGGTAACGCGGTCACCCTCCTTCCAGCCTTTCACCTGATCGCCCAAAGAAATAATCGTCCCGGCTGCCTCATGTCCCATCACCAGGGGGGGAACTCTCCGGCCCGAACTGCCGTCCATGCCATGCACGTCCGATCCACAGATCCCCACCGACTCCACCTTTACCAATACCTCGTCATCTGCGGTCACAGGGTCTGGAAAATCTTTGTAAACTAATTTATTATACTCTTCGAGTACCAGTGCTTTCATAGGATTCTTTTACGAATAAATATAACAATTCAAGGGGATTGGTTCTGAAATTCAAGCCATTATTTGTTCTAAGTTTGTTATCCTCCCATTTATGTATAATTTGCATTAGGATAAGCAATTCAATTATGTGGAGACAGCACACTCTTCGGACATGAAAGAGTTCAAACAGGAGTATGGGGGATTCAGCCTCCTGGATGAATCAGAGAAGCAAGAGATCGTAAAAATGGTTTTCGGCGAGGAGGGTTTGAAGCATACAGAACTACCAAATCGCCTGACTCACAATAGATTGACCATATCGATGAAAAATATGTCCCACTGGGGGTTTACCATATCAAAGATGGAATGGTGGTATATAATGCGCCAGCCGGCAGCGTCACCACTTTTTTCTCTAAATAAAATCCTGTGAAAACGCGAAGAAAGTTTATCGAAAACGCCTCTTCCCTCTGGGAAAAGGTGCTGGTGTATGATTCAATAAAAACTTAAAACCAATACTCATGAAAAGAATTACCCTATTACTGTCTCTTGCATGCATAGCAACACTAAGCACTAAAACAATGGCACAAAGCGAATTTTCAAGCGGCCTCATCGGAGTGGGCGTGGTCACCAAAAACATCAATAAATCCCTTGATTTCTATCTCAATGTAATTGGAATGCAGAAGGTCGGAGAATTTGACATCGATGGGGAGTTCGGAACCTCTTCCGGTCTGACCGACGGACTGGCTTTTCATGTTGATGTTCTGAAGCTGCAGGATAGTCCCGATGCCAATCAGTGGAAGCTCATGAGTTTCAAGAAGGAAGGTTCCCACCCCATGCCAAAATACATCCATGATGATACTGGCATGCAATACATTACCATTATGGTTAACAGCCTGGACCCTGTTCTTAAGAGGATCAAGGTGCACAAAGTGAAACTGATGGGCAATACTCCTATTCCGCTGGGGGAAACAGATCACTTTGTACTGGTTCAGGATCCCGACGGCACCATCATCGAGCTGATTGGTCCGCTGAAATAGGATGTGAGGAGAGGCCCAAACAGGCATCGCTTCAAAAAACATTGACTATCTTCGCATTCCCCTGGACTTCCTAGTCTAATTAAAAGCACGAATAAGATGAAGATATTAAAAGCGATTTCTTTACTGGCCCTTGTGATGGCCATGGTTTCCTGTTCCTCTTTGAAAGTGGCGGTAGATATGGAAAAAAGTACGGATTTTTCCCAATATAAGACCTATAGTTTCCTGGGTTGGCAGAATAGCAGTGGGGATCTCCTTAGTGTGGAAGACAAAGCCATCATGAGGGATGCATTTATCAAAGAGTTCACACGTCGTGGTATGGAAAAAGTGGATTCCAACGGGGATATGCAAGTCTCACTCTTTATCATTACCAGTGAAGAGACCGCTGTCTCCGGATATAACGACTATGTTGGAAAAGGGTATGGTGGATACAGTTACTACGGCGGAGGCTATGGTTACGGCACTTCCAACAACACCTATAAAACGCGTTCAAAAATGGTGGGTACGCTGATCATGGATGCTTACGATGGAAAGAGCAAAACCAAGGTTTGGCAAGCCCTGGCCACCGGGACTGTGGAAAAGAATCCAAAAAATCGACCCAAATCCATGCCGGGAAAAATTGCCACCATCATGAATGAATTCCCCATCAAACCGGAAAAGTAGAGCCTAGCGGAAGATTATTTCCGTTTCTTCTCTTTCTTAACCGGCCTGTCGCTTTCCTCCACCTTCTCTATGTAAAAGCCTTCCCGTGAAAGCTTGTGGTCGAGATTGGCCAGACCGTATACCAGAATGGCCGTGGCAGTAGCCGTATGCTCCTGGTATTCAGGAATGCTCTTGTTGTAGGTATCCCGCTCGGTGTGCCAGATTTCTCCATAGCTGAAATTGTAACCCTTGGGATCGCCCAAATCAAATCCAATGGTGGGGACTCCCTTTACAGCAAAGGGACCGCTGTCAGTTCCCCAGGCCCTCTCTGGTCTGGGACGGGGTGTGCGTTCCTTCAACTCCAGGGGAAAATCGGGATTGATGGTATTGATCACTTCAGCAATCTCCTTGAAGTCCTCCATCTGAGCCGCTGATACTGTCAGTGAAACGGGTACCTCGGGACCCCCGTCACGGTTGACCATGTTGCTTACCTTGTCCAGGTCGGCTTCAAAACGTGTGACCCAGCTGGTCGATCCGTAAAGTCCGAATTCCTCCCCTGCCCAGAGAGTCACCAGGATGGTGCGTTTGGGTTTCCCGCCCGCTTCCATGATCAGGCGTGCTGCTTCCATGGAGGGGGTGACCCCCGAGCCATCGTCCACTCCCCCGGTAGCCACATCAAAGGCATCCAGGTGACCACCCACGATCACATACTCTTCGGGAAACTCAGACCCGGGAATGACCCCGATCACATTATGGTACTTTACAGGACCCATTTTAAAATGGTTTCGGATATCAAATTCCAGCTGGAAGTAACGGCGCTCCTCGGCCATCTGGTAAATAAGTTTGTACTGATGTTCGTCCAGCTTGATGTCGGGAGTCGTAGGAAGGTTCTCAAAAGTCATGTCGCTTAGGTTCTTCCGGTCGTACAGCACCCGGATGGGAGTCCTGGAAGACTGGATGATGCCCAGGATGCCGGCTTCTACCATCTCCCGGTAGAACAGGGCAGGTTCATCCACCATAGGCATCAGCTTTTTCTCCGGCTCACCGCTCCCACGATTATTCCGGTTTTCCTGCCTGATCTTGGTGTTCGTCTTTTCAATCTCGGCGTTAAGCACTTTGATGGAATCCCTCAGGTGGTCAGCATTCACCGAAATATCGATGGGCCACCCGTTGTTTATTCCACCTATCAGCACCCAGGCGCCTTTCAGGGCACCTTTCATGCCTTGGAATTCTGCTTCAGTTTTGGGTTCAATCAGTACATGGCCCCTTTGCACTCCTATGGTTCCGGAAGTATAGGAAGGGGTGGCAAAATGGAGGTCCATCCCGTTTTCCGCCAGCAGCTTCCCAAACCAGGGTCCCCGGTTGAATCCCACAGGAAGCTCGCCTACCTCGTCCATTACCACTTCCATGCCCCATTCTTCAAATTTGGAGGAAGCCCAGAGCGCTGCGTTTTCATAGGCATCGGAACCTATGAGCCTTCCCCCGAATCGGTTGCAGAGAATATCCAGGTGTTCCATGCTGCGGTTATCGCTGTTCCCGATCTCTACGATTTTTTTCATTACCGGATCGGTTTGGGCTTTAGTATTTACGGATAGCAGAACGCTCAACAGCAGGAGCGCAGAGATTCTCAAGATCATGGCATAAAGAATTTGTTAAAAACGAAAGGGTAAAAGTAGCAGATTATTTAAAAAATGAGCTGATGTACATCAGGCATCCCAATGATTTTAAAGTGTGTGAAATATCAAAAATACCTTGGGTATTATGTAATACCGCCGGTTTTTCAGTAACTTATGGTGCTGATAAGCGGAGAAATACGATGTTAAAAAAGCATAGTAACACGACCCTCCTTAAAATTGTGATCAGCGTAATCATCTTCATGGTTGCCGCTGTACTGACCGTACAGCTTATGGTCCAGGCAAGACAGAACCAGAAATTGAAGACCGACCTGGCAGAGATCAATCACATCCGCTACGGTTTGCTGAATGTGGACGAATGGACCGACCAGGTCACGACCATCCTGACCATTAAAATCGTTGAATTCGAGCTGACTCCGGAAAGCAGGGAGAAACTTCTCCACAACCTTGAAAACATTCTTTACACCATGATCGATGAGGTAGAGGCAATGGTCATGGAAAGGTTAACGGGACAACTGTCGGGGATGCAGCGCGTTGCCGTTGGGATGTTTTTTAATGTGGATCAATTGCGCGACAGCGTGCCTTCCTATGCCAGCCAGCTCTTACTTGAGTTGAACAAGCCTGATAACAAAGAATTCTTGCAGAAATTCCTTACAGAGAGGTTAGAGGATTTCAAGGCTTCCACCTTCAATCTGGATCAGATGGAATCGCTGGACCAGCTGCTGGCCAGCTATAACTGCTCTGATAAGGCGGAGTGCAGGGAACAGCTGGAAGCTGCCATCGAAGTTAAGAGGGGCGAAATTGGTTTCAGGGTGGTAGCTATCCTGGTACTGGTCACCTGCCTGTTTCTTCTCAATACCCTTACCAGGCACAAACTAACTGGTTTCCAGTCCATCCTCTTGCTCCTTTCTTCTTTATGTCTGCTGCTCGGAGGGATCACCACCCCCATGATCGACCTGGAGGCCAGGATCGAACTGCTCCTGTTCCAGCTGATGGGCGAAGAGGTGAAATTCTTTGACAACATCATCTTCTTCCAGAGCAAAAGCATCACCGATGTGGTGCGCATCCTCATCGAAGAGGGATCCCTGCCCATGATTTTTGTAGGGTGTCTGGTC
>SPBY01000279.1 GCA_004525825.1 Bacteroidia bacterium | reverse complement strand
ACTGGAGACTTATAGCCGGAAATGAACTCAGGGTGATGTCGACCCGTGGAATAAATCCCTACCACTCCTCCGAAATGGAGATCGGTGAAGAACTGGAAAAACTGGACCTGGCTGGAAGGGAGCGGGACATTCTGGAAATCTATTTTTACGGCTCGGGTGTAGCTAATAGGGAGATGAAAGATGTGATTCGAAGGAAGTTGCAAGAGAGGATCGGTGTTCATCCTTATATCCAGGTAAATGATGATCTCCTGGGCGTGGCCCGGGCCTTGTTTCAGGAGAAAAACGGAATTGCCTGCATCCTGGGAACCGGATCCAATTCCGGCCTCTACATCGATGGAGAGATCTCTGACAAGGTGCCTGCGATGGGATATTCCCTGGGCGACGAAGGGGGCGGAACGGATATCGGGAAACGATTGGTAAATGCTCTCCATAAAAGGAACCTCAGTGACAAGTTGGGGAAATCCATCATTGCCGAAGAGGGATTGACTATGGACCAGATCCTGGAGAATGTCTATCATAAACCTCATGCCAACAGGTACCTGGCCTCTCTCACCAGGGTGGCTGCCAAACACATAGACGATCCAGAGGTCAGAGAAATCGTCGCACGGGCTTTCGAGGACTTTATCGACAAGAATATTTCCAAATACAGCGATTACTCCTCCATGGATATCGGATTTGCGGGATCAGTGGCCTACCACTTCCGGGAGATTCTTGAGGAGGTGCTTCAAAAACACGGGCTCAAACTCGCACAGATCATAGCTGCACCTATCGAAGGATTGGTGAAATTTCACACTAAAGAAAAGAGTACAAGAAAGAGCGTGGCCACCTCCATCACGGAATCGGCATCGATGTACGATAAGCTGGAAGAGATGTCGGTGAATGAGCTTCTTCAGAACATCAACAGGGAGGATAGCACGGTGCATCAGGCGGTCCATGAGATCATTCCGGACATCGAAAAACTGGTGGAAGGCATCATACCCCGAATTATGAAGGGAGGCCGGCTTTTCTACGTCGGAGCAGGTACCAGCGGCAGGCTGGGGGTGGTGGATGCTTCAGAGATACCCCCCACCTTTGGCGTTCCCTTTGATATTGTGATCGGGGTGATTGCTGGCGGAGACAGGGCCATCCGAAAGGCGGTGGAATCGGCCGAAGATGACCGCCATGGTGCCTGGCGTGACCTGGCCCAGTACAAACCTGACAAAAACGATGTTCTGGTGGGTATTGCCGCTTCGGGACGCACTCCCTATGTGATAGGTGCAGTGGAAGATGCGAGGAAGCATGGTCTGCTCACCGCCTGCATCACCAACAATCCCAACACCCAACTGGCCAAAGCCTCGGAAATTCCGCTGGAAGCCCTGGTGGGTCCTGAGTTTGTCACCGGCAGCACCCGCATGAAATCAGGCACTGCACAAAAACTGATTCTTAACATGATTACCACCTCCACCATGATTAAACTGGGCAGGGTCAAAGGCAATAAGATGGTGGATATGCAGCTGACCAATGCCAAACTGGTGGACCGGGGATCACGAATGATCAGCGAAGAACTGGGGCTTGAATACGAAGAATCCAAACGCCTTCTGCTTCTCCACGGTTCCGTAAGAAAGGTTCTTGATAGCTTTAAGGAGAAGTCCTAGACTCTGCTACTTACGCCCTATGGAACGGGCATAGAGCATGGCCGTACTTCGGAAAAAGATGTGTCCCAGCTTGGTGTAGGGAAGGTACATGATCACGAACCAGACTGCCACCAGGTGAATAAAGTATAGATGATACGCCAAAGACCAAGACCCGAAACGGGCCATCTCCACCAATGTTCCAGAAAGAGTCAGCAAGGCAATGGCAGCCAGCAACAACCAGTCTGAATAGCTGCTCTTTCCAAAAACTTTTCTGTTAAAAAGGCGCTGGCACACCATGATGCCCAGACCGGAATAGATCATTAAGGAAGCCAGGTTTCCCGCTATTTTGAAAGGATTGGACAGAGGAAGGGGATAGTTCCGGGTGACAGTGGCCCAGATGGCATACAGGGTGACCAGGATAAGCAATCCGAATCCAAAAAAGAGCAGCATGTGGGCCACCTTTCGCAAGGGTCGCGATCCGCAAGCCGTAAAATTGGAGTGGGACAGTATCTCACCCAAGACCTTGAAAATGGGAATTCTTTTCATTCCAGTTTCGCCGGGAGGAGTAATTCGCTTCATGTCCTTCCAGAACCGGCCAATTCCAAAGGAAGCCAAGAGATAAAAAAACAGGGTGATGACCGAAAAGGTAGAATTCAGCAAGGCATGAGGAAAAAAGGCCGAATAATCCACTGGACCCTCGGGAATCTGAAAGGTACCGGCCAGGGACAGTATAGCTATGATAACTAGTACCGGGATGGCCAGAGCCAGCGGCAACCAAGCCGGGGAAGAGACCAGTTTGCCGAGAAACCCGGGACGCGCGTAGTGCGAGTAGCTATGTTGCCTGATGGCTGAGATCACATCGGCAGGTTTCACATCGCGGGGACAATAGGTGCTGCAATCGCCGCACTGGTGACAGAGCCAGATATCCACGTTTCCGATCAATTTCTCCTTCATGCCCCAGCCAGACCAGACCATCTCCTTTCGGGGGAAGGGCCTGTCAGCAGGTGCCAGCGAACAAACAGCAGAACAGTTTCCGCACTGCATGCACTGGTTCAAAGGGGATCCGCTCACCCTTCCCAGTTCCCGTTTAAATTCTATATCCGGTTTAACAAATCCCACTATCTACTTTCTACTTTCCACTTTCTACTTTCCACTTTCTACTAACTTACATATCTTTAAAGGGATTGGGACCTATCAGCTCCAATTCCTCCACAAAGTCGTTGATAATTCCTTGAATTTCATGATGCTCTGTAATTTCCACAAAGCGGGTCTGAATCCTTTCGGGCTCCAGCATCATGGTTTCCAGCGTATCCTGCAGGTTCTCTCCCCGTTGTTCGGTAAGTTCACTTCCGTGGATGAAGTGACACTGGTATTCATCGCCCGGTTTGCAGCCAATCTGAAGAATGCCATCGTAGCCGTGCGACAGGGCGTCTGAAATCCAGACCTTGTTCACCGAACCCAGACAGCGTACCGGGATAATCCTAATAAAAGGACTGAATTTAAGCCTGTGGACGCCAGCTGCATCCAGTGCCGGGTAGGCATCGTTCTCGCATACAAATACCAGCACCCGGGGTTTTTCCTCAAATTCGTCAGGAACATGCACTGCCTTGATCATGGCCGATACGCTGTTGATGGAGTAATCTGAAAAACCTATGACCCTTTCCGGGCAGGAACCCACACATATCCCGCACCTCCTGCACCTGGCCGGATTGGGCAAAGGGGTACCCTTTTCGGTTTCGTCGTAACTTCCGAAAGGACATTCCTCGGTACATCTCTTACAGTCGGTACATCGCTCCATGTAAAGCTCCGGGTAGGTCATATCACCTGCCCTGGGATGAACCGCTTCTCCCCTGCTCACGCATTCGATGCACTGTATGGCTTTCATCATGGCGCCGGCCCCGTCCTCCTGACTCATCTCCATATCCATGGGAGCCCTGAGCGTACCGGCTGCATAGATTCCGGTTCTTCTTGTCTCGTAGGGAAAACAAATGAAATGGGAATCTGAAAAATCATATTCCAGCTCCGGCAGGCCTTTTCCGAGCCTGTATTGCAGCTTCAGGTCAGCGGTGGTGTTGGGCACCATGCCCGTGGCCAATACCACCAGATCTGCCGCCAGGGTGATCTGCTCACCCAGCAAGGATTCACCGACCACCACTTCCACCTCGTGACCCTTGTCAGAAACCGATTCGATCACTCCCTTGGTCATAAAAATGGCGTCATCGGCCTGCACCAGCTTGTAAAATTCCTCCTGGAATCCGGGCGTACGAATATCCCTGTAGACAATGTATACCTCTGCCGAAGGATTCAGCTCCCTGATGTAAAGGGCTTGTTTCAGGGCGGCACCACAACAATAGGATGAACAATAGGACAGGTGATCGGCCTCTCTGGAGCCTGCGCACAACACAAAGAGCACCCTGTCCGGGGGAGTCTCGGTCTGCACGCTCGCCTCAAACTCTTCCAGGGTCTTCACCCTGGAAGACCCATATCCCAGGGAAGACAACTTGCCGGGATCATAAGGTCTCCATCCGGTGGCAGTGACCACCGATCCCACCTCCAGGGTGGCTGTGTTACTGTTTCGGATGGCCACGGAAAAAGACCCGGGTTCTCCTGAAATGGATTCTATGCTGGTCTCCAGGTGGACCTCCACCTTCGAATGTTCCATTACTTCACGGACCCGCCCACTCAGATCAATTTCGTTGTATGGTGTTCTATAGATTCTGCCTGCATATCCTCCCAGCCGGTCGGACTTCTCCACCAGGTGCACCCGGTAACCCGCAGCAGCCCCTTCCAGGGCTGCACTTATGCCCGCAATGCCACCGCCTACTACCAGCACTTCGCTGCAGAGTTGTTCAGGCACATAGGGGGTATTGTTCTTGATGGAATCCAGTTTGGCCAGCACCATTTTGACATGATCCTCTGCACACATCTGGGTATCTTCATTGCCCGGCTCCATGATCCAGGCAATCTGTTCACGCAGATTGATCCGGTCCACATAAATCCCGTCCAGGGAGAATTCGTCTGACTTTACCCTGGGCGAACAGGCGGCTACGGCCAGGCGGCCCACCTGGTTTTCCAGAACAAGTCTATTGAGTTCCTGGAGTCCCGCTTCAGAGCAAAGCGCTTTGTGGTTCAGGCAGGTGATTCCTTTAAAGCTTTCCCTGGCCGCAGTGGTCAGTTTTTCTGCATCGATGCAATTCCCGATGCTGCAGCCAGTACATATTGCCAGGGCCATATGGTTTGTTCCTACCGCTGTCATCTCTGCATGGCTTTTAATGCGGAAGCAGTGGCATCCTTCACCGCCGATGAGACATCCATGGGACGTTTGCAAGTTGCAGCCGCTACGATTCCTGCCATCTGTGAAGGAAGATAAAAACCATATTCATTCTTCTTCAGGTCCGCCTCCACATGGTTGGGGGTGAGTCCCACGGCCAGCACCACCATATCAAATGGATCCTCGCGCCTGACTCCCCTGTGGATGTCCTCCACTTCCAGTACCAGCTGCTTCTCCCCTTCTCCCCGTAGAATTCTTCCCACCTTTCCTTTGGTCAGGGCAATCCTT
>SPBY01000354.1 GCA_004525825.1 Bacteroidia bacterium | reverse complement strand
GACCTGCAGATCGTATGGCACCTCTTTACCTCAGTGATTGAGGCCGGCAGGGAACTCGGCTTGGATTATGAATTCAGGGACTTGCTGCAGTCCCAGCTGAACCAGCTGGCTCACGTGAAAATAGGGAGTGACGGACGCATCCTGGAATGGTCCGAAGAGGGACTGGTGGAACTGGAACCGGGACACAGGCACATATCACATCTTTACGGTCTTTATCCTTCTTCCCAGTACAACTGGGCCGATACCCCGGAGTATATGGAAGCCGCTAAAAAAGTGCTCGATTATCGCCTTGAACACGGGGGTGGTCATACCGGATGGAGCAGGGCCTGGATTATTAATTTTTATGCCCGTTTGAAGGATGCGGAGCAGGCACACTATCACGTACTAAAGCTCCTTGAGAAATCCACCCTTTACAACCTTTTTGACAACCATCCGCCCTTTCAGATTGATGGTAATTTTGGCGGGACCGCAGGGATTGCCGAGATGTTGCTTCAGTCCCATGCAGGATATGTTGAATTGTTACCTGCCCTTCCCAAAGCCTGGAAGGATGGAAAAGTAAAAGGATTGATGGCCCGGGGAGGATTCCAGGTAGATATGAGTTGGGAGAAGGGTGAATTGGTGGATCTCCAGATCCTCTCCAAGCTGGGAAATACCCTGGATCTGAGGTATGGAACCAGCGAAAATCAGGTGACCACCATACCAGGACAGGTGCTAAACCTGGAGGATGTGCTTAGGGTGCTTTAAGTTCTGTTCCGATTCAGCCTTCCTGGAAATTGGAAGGGGAAATCCCTAACTTGTGTGTGTAAATTTGAAAAATATGAGTAAACAAATTCGAACTGGACATATCGGCATTCTCACTTCAGGAGGAGATACCCCGGGCCTGAATGCAGCCATCAGGGGAATCGGAAAAACTGCTTCACGGGGATGCTCCATGCAAGTCATTGGATTCAGGGACGGCTTTCGGGGTTTGATGGAAAACCGTTCAGTACGGCTTGACAACAACATGCTTTCGGGAATTCTGACTCTCGGGGGGACCATCCTCGGAACCAGCAGAGATAAACCCCATAAGATGCCCATGGGCGGAAAAATCGTGGATATGACCGATGTGATTGTAGAGAATTATCATAAGAACCATCTGGATGTGCTGGTTTGCCTGGGGGGCGGCGGCACCCTGAAAAATGCCTACAGACTTAGCAAAGCAGGTTGCAATATCATTACCCTGCCCAAGACCATTGACAATGATATCGTGGGCACCGATGTGACTTTTGGATTTGATACGGCCATGGGCATCGCCGTGGATGCCATCGACCGTCTGCACAGCACCGCTTCGAGTCATCACAGGATCATTATCGTGGAAATCATGGGGCACCGGGTGGGATGGCTTGCTCTGGGAGCAGGCATGGCAGGTGGAGCTGACGCCATCCTGATCCCGGAAATACCCTACACCATTGACAAACTGGCAGAAAGCATCCTGGAAAGGGTAAGCCGGGGAAAACGCTTTAGCATCGTGGCCGTAGCGGAGGGTGCCATCACCAGGGAGGGTGCCACTAAGATCAAGGCCGTGGAGAAAAAAATGGAGAAAGCAGAGGGGGAGGAGCGGGAGAAGCTGAAGAAGGAACTGGACAATTTGGACAATAAATACAGGGGGTCGACTATGGAGATGGCTGAGGAACTGCAGCTTATTACCGGTCTTGAGACCAGGGTGACCATCCTGGGGCATTTGCAGCGGGGAGGAACCCCGTCAGCCCTTGACCGGATGCTGGCCACCAGGCTGGGTACCTCAGCCATTGAATATATCAGGGAGGAACAGTACGGGATCATGGTGGCAGTGGACGGCGAGCGCACCAAAGCAGTGCCTCTTGAGGAGGTGGTTGGGAAGGTCAATTATGTTCCCCCCGATCATCCCTGGGTGATGGCTGCCAGGAGTCTGGACACCAGTTTCGGGGATTAATCTCCTGTGTAGGAGGGATGCCTCGGCCCCTGACCCAGGTAAGGAACTTCATCAAATTCGTCCCCACCCCCGGTGGCCCTGGGATCGCCTGTGGCCACAAGTTGTCCCATGAGCTGCTCAGACAGTTTATCCCTGATCTCTGCATAGGCAGGGTCTTCAGCCAGGTTTAACAGCTGCTCAGGATCCCTGCTAAGGTCATAGAGCTCCTCGGCCGGCCGCTTTCCAAAAGCCAGGTCATAAAGCTTCCTGTGCTGTTCATCCTGCTCCCTGTGATCGACCATGTAGGTTTTGGTGGGCCCGTTGTCGCAGTCGCCCAGCCAGCAGTAGGATATGGCAGCTTCCAGGTAATTGGGTGTCCCCGAGGGCCAGCGCTCTTCTTTGAAGTTGCGGATGTAGAGGTAGTCGTGGGTCCGGATGGCCCGCCCGGGGTATCCGCCCATGTCCTCTTCCTGTCCGGGTACATGCCTCTCTTTCCCATGAAGTACAAAGCTCCTGTTTCTTGTATCAAGAAACCCTTCTTTGTCGCTGGTCAGCAAGTTAATGAAACTCAGGCCGGTCATCACTTCCGGGATCTCCACCCCGGCCATTTCCAGAAAGGTGGGAGCCAGGTCGGTGGTGCTGATAAAATCGTCCAGTACCCTTCCTGGATGTTGGATCCCCTTGCCCCAGCGAATGGCCAGTGGCATGCGGGTCCCGGAATCGTAGTTATTGGATTTGCACCGGGGGAAGGGCATGCCATTGTCACCGGTAACCACGATGATGGTGTTTTCCAGTTCTCCATACTCTTCCAACAGTTGGATGGCGCTGGCCACCAGGGTGTCGAAACGTTGTACCTCGCAGTAGTAATCGGCCACATCGCTTCGTATGATCTCGTGGTCGGGGAAGCACTTAAACAGCTTGATCTTTTCAAGATTCATTCCGCTACTAAGCCCGGTTCCCCTGTCATAGGGTCGGTGTGGATCCGACGATCCCAGCCAGAAGCAGAAGGGCTGATCCTTTGGTTTCTCGGCCATGAATTCTGCGAACCCGGTATTGGTATAGTCATGTCCTGCCGGGTGTCTCTCCCAATTGCTGATATCGCCGGGACCCCAGCTTTTCCGGAAACGCCCGATCTTGTAACCAGCATCCTCCAGCAGAAGGGGATACACAGGTGTGGCAGGGTCCAGGGTGCTCCATAGGTTGGCCCCGGGTCCCAGTCTCCAGTGGTATTGTCCGGTGAGGATGGCATTTCTAGATGGGGTACAGGAAGGGGAGGAGACGTAGGCATGATTGAACAGGATTCCTTCTCTCGCCACTCGGTCAAAGGCCGGGGTCTGAACCACCGGGTCACCATAGATACCTGCATGGGGCCATCCCCAGTCATCAGCTATGGCAAACAGGATGTTGGGACGCTGAGGAAGCTCTTGCTGGCAACTCTGAAAAGAGATCAGTGCAAGAATAGCTCCCAGGAAGAATGGGAATCTGGACATGGGGAACAATTTATTCTTCGATGACTACATCTTTCACCTTCTCCAGCTCATCTTTGACCAGATCGGCGCCCCAGGAGGGCCAGAGGGGATCATCGTTCTGAAATTCATTGAAAAGCTTCTCTGCTTCCAGGTAGATGGGTTTGGCAACAGCCGGACCGCCCCCCATAAAATCGGGCAAATTCGCGGTCATCATCCCATCCAGTAAGACTGCCCTGGGATTGTTGGAATTCAGTTCTTTGGCTTTATTCAAGGCAGAATTAAAATCCTCGAAGTATTCTGGTCCCCTCACGGCCGGATCCACGCTCATCATGCCTAAAAGATAAAGGGCATCCAAAGTGTGGACTTCTGACTCTTCTTGGGCCAGGTCCAGTGCTTTGTCGAGCGACTTATTTGCACGGGCCAGAAGGGTATCTTTGATGGCCGGATCGCTTTCAGCAAAACTTGTAGTGATAAGAATATAGGAAGCATAATAAGAGGGAATCCACTGAGTGGGATAAGATTGAGCGAACTCTTCAAAAGAGGTAGCGTACTGCAGCGAACCTGCAGGATCGTTTACTTCGTTCATCTCCTGGATGGCTTTAAGCATCCCTTTTTGATACTTTCTTCCCTGGGACATGGCCGGGAGGGAGATCAGGACGATCATTAAAAGAAACAGAGTTTTTTTCATGAGTTTAATTTTTTTGGATTGCTTATTGGTCGAGCCACGCTTTAAAGGTCGATAAACGCTCGCGGCTGACATAGATTTGGTCATCATCGGAATTCAGCAGGCGGACTTTGAGTTTGCTGCCTGAAAGGGTAATCAACTCTGTGATGGCCCGGTGAGAGCTTAGGTACCTGCGGTTGATCCGGTGAAACAGGGCCGGATCCAGGACCTCACCCAGTTTATCGAGGGTGTAATCCACCGCATAGTTCCGATGTTCATCTGTATGCAGAAAGGTTCCTTTCTGCTGGCTGTAAAAGAACAGAATGTGCTCCACATCCACAGATTT
>SPBY01000489.1 GCA_004525825.1 Bacteroidia bacterium | reverse complement strand
CGTGATCGAATTGCTGGCGGGGATCAGGTTGGGCATGTCAGGTGAGGGACCCAGTACCACGACGTTCATGTTGCGTAGATCTACCAGGGGGGTTTCCAGGTTGCTGTCCTCAGCTTTGAAAACCACCGTATAATACTGTTTTCTCACATGGGTGGGATTGGTCTTCCACTCAAAATTTGCCTTGCTGTAACCTATGGTGGCAGAGGCTTCATCGACCGTATAGGTGGCAGGATCGCTCAGCACCACAAAAGGTCCCCCGGTGGCCGATTGTTCGATCGAATCGTTGTCTTCATCCGTGGCCACAATATCCACAGACAATACAGTTCCCGCTTCAATGCAAAAGTCGCCAGGGTCGTTCTGTACAGGAGCATGGTTATTGGTGTTATATACCTCGATCTGCATGTCTCTGACAATGTTCCCGATCTTGACGCCGCTGCGCCATTCCTCCACATTAAAGGCAATGTTGAATAAGCCACTGTCTGAGGGGGTGATCCAGGTGAGATCGCCGGTGAGAGGATGTATATACAGGGTGTCGCTGGCAGGCGGGAGAGTATAGCCTTCAATGGGCCTGCCATCCTGTTCGGTGCATATGCCTAATTTATAGCTTATGCTGTCGCCGTCTGGATCATAGGCCGCCGGATTGTGAATAAATATCTGTCCAAATGCTGCCCTGTCTATGGGGGGATTCAGCAGGACCGGCGTGGAGTTGTGTCCAATTTCCGGATTGATCAGAATGGTGGTCTTAATGGAGAAGATCACGTTAACAGAATTGGGTATGTTTTTCACCCCGTCGTTCCTGTTGGGATCCTGGACCACAATTTCATAGATCCCTGGTCCGGGAAAAGTGTGTTGGGTGATGTAGGTATTTTTTTGGTAATAATGGGGTAGCCTCACCAGGGCCACCCTGTCGGCGAAGGAGAAGGTGTTGTCTCCCCATTGCACCTCAAGCCGTTCCCTGTCAGCCTGGCTAAGGGTGTAAGTGAATGTGGTGATGGTGATTTTGTAGGTGAGCTCGTCAATCTGGGTCAATGTAATCTCACCCGCCCTGTTATGGGTAGCTTGAAGGGGAAGCGCCATATAGACCATACATACTATGAGAAAACTCAATCTTTTCATTCCTTCACCTTAGTGTCACTTCAGCATCATGCTTCTTCACGTCAAATTTTATACCAGTTTCCCTTTTTCCAAAACCAAATATCACAAGATTTGTCTGATCGGGGTATATATCTGTGAGCAGGGCATTGTAAATGTACAAAGAAGTTGGTTGAGACACGAGTGTGGCATGCATCACAATGGTCATGCTCTACTCTTCCACCGTCACCGAATCAAGCTCCAGAGCAAGGTCCTGCATTTCCCTTTTCTCTGCGATCCTGAAACTTTCTCTCAGGTATTTCTGGAACCAGGGCAGGTCTCTCTTTTCGGGATCGGAAAAATCGATGGGTTCCCCATGGTAGTGAAAATATCCAACTTCCCAGTCGTCCAGGAATGTTTTCATTGTGATGTTCAGCTTTCCGTTTTCATATGTTATATTCGTGATGGAAAGATGCATCGGATGGGCATGGGACCTTACCGGTATGAACAGAACCAATGTGAGCAAAACAATCAGTCTCATGACTGCAAAATTACATAAACTTCTAATGCTTTAAGGCGGCATGTCTCTATTTGAACTCTATTTTACCCTGGGCTTACAGCACATCGCTGATCTGAAGGGCTACGATCACATCCTGTTTATCCTGATTCTCTGTGCGGTATATAGCCTGAAAGAATGGAAGAGAGTGTTGATCCTGGTCACTGCTTTTACTATAGGGCATTCACTGACCCTGGCCCTGGCCACCCTGAAAGTGGTGAAGGTGGATGGGGATCTGATCGAATTCCTGATCCCGCTGACCATATTTATTACGGCCCTGGTCAATGTGATCATCCGCAAAAAGAAGTTGAGCAAACTGCAACATTCCCTGAAATATGGGGCTGCTCTCTTTTTTGGCTTGATTCACGGGCTGGGCTTTTCCAACTACCTGCGAAGTCTGCTTGGGGCAGAAAAAGGTTTGGTACTGCCACTTTTCTCCTTCAATGTGGGCATTGAGGTGGGACAGATCATGATTGTAGTCGCCATTATGCTGCTTACCAAGGTGGTGGTGGATGTTCTGAGGATGCCTGCCAGGGAATGGCATGTGCTGCTCAGTGGAGCCGGACTGGGAGTCTCACTGGTGTTGATGGCCGAACGCTTTCCCTTCTGATGGAGTGGGAGGGCATCATAGCAGCATACAAGGGCTTCCTGAAACTGGAAAAAGGGCTGTCTGCGAATTCCATCGAGGCCTACCTGGCCGATGTGGTAAAGCTGAGGCAGTATCTTGAGCTTCACCAGGCAGATGCTGCACCTGCTGAGCTTGATCACGAACAGCTGCGCGGTTTTTTGGGGTGGATCGGTAAGCTGGGACTCTCGGCCAGAAGCCAGGCGAGGATCCTGTCTGGAATCAAGGCCTTCTACCGCTATCTGCTGCTGGAAGATCTGATTCAAAAGGATCCCACCGCTCTGCTGGAAGGCCCCAGGCTGGGCAGAAAGTTGCCAGAGGTACTGACAGTATCGGAGATCGACCGCATGCTGGATAAAATTGACCTGAGCAAACCTGAGGGACAGAGGAACAAAGCCATGCTGGAAACCCTGTATAGTTGCGGACTCCGGGTAAGCGAGCTGGTGGGACTGAAGCTCTCAGGCATATTTCGGGCCGAGGGATTTATCCGCGTTATCGGCAAGGGGGACAAAGAACGACTGGTACCTTTTAGTCCCCGTGCCCTGAAAGAGATAGACCTTTATATGCCCGACCGTAATTCCCTCTCAATCCAGCCCGGCCACGAGGATATTTTATTCCTGAACCGTCGGGGAAAAATGCTTACCCGCAACATGGTGTTTACCATTATCAGGGAGCTGGCACAGGCAGCTGGCATCAAAAAAACGGTGAGTCCTCACACCTTCAGGCACTCTTTCGCAACTCATCTGGTGGAGGGAGGGGCCGACCTGAGAGCGGTCCAGGAGATGCTGGGACATGAATCCATCACCACCACAGAAATCTATACACACCTTGACAGGGAGTACCTGCGGGAAGCCATCATCAGTTTTCACCCCCGTTCCAAATAGTACCTGATGCTCAGCCGTTGTAGGCTGCCAGTATGGCATCCATGAGCCTGTCGTTAAGCTCGTCGATCCGGATCCTTTGGGGATGTGTGTCGAACCATTCCACAGTCCGTTTGATGCCCTCCCTGAAAGGGATGGTGGCTACATAGGCTGGAACGAAACGCTTTATTTTGCTATTGTCGAAGATG
>SPBY01000586.1 GCA_004525825.1 Bacteroidia bacterium | reverse complement strand
TGCGGTCAGTTTTGAAATGATGGCCATTCCGGGAGGATCATTCCAGATGGGAAGTCCGGAGGATGAGCCTTTCAGAAATAGTGACGAAGGACCGGTGAGGGAAGTGAAAGTTGATCCGTTCTTCATGGCAAAAATCGAGGTCTCTTGGGACGAATACCTGACATTTTTTAAGCAGACCGGAGCACAGGGAAAAACCACGGATACCTACCTTAATGTGGATAAGGCAGATGTTGATGCCATTTCGGGGCCCACTCCTCCTTATGGGGCCCCTGACCAGGGTTGGGGAAAAGGCAAAATGCCTTCCATGTCCATGACCCATGATGCAGCTGAAGTGTATTGTCAGTGGTTATCTGAAATTACCGGTAGAACCTACAGGCTCCCCACTGAAGCAGAATGGGAATATGCAGCCAGAGGTGGGTCTGCAGGCCCTTACTACTTTGAAGGTGATCCCAAGCGATTTGTGAAACAGGGAGTGAGAAACAAGTTATTTGGAGTCGACACTACCGGTATTAACAGCTACGTGGCCTACATGGAAAACAGCGGAGCGAGATCCGTTCCTCCGGAAACAAAAATGGAAAATCCATTCGGACTGGTGAACATGCTTGGAAACGTGGCCGAATTCTGTTCGGATTGGTACGCTGAAGATGCTTATTCGCAATACAGCGACGGGGTCCTGATCAATCCCAGGGGTCCTGCCGTAGGCGAAGAACATGTGATTCGGGGGGGCTCTTTCCGGGACGGAGCAGAAAAGGTGAGGTCAGCCTCCCGAGACTATACAAGATCCGTTGCCTGGTTAAAGACTGATCCTCAGATTCCTAAAAGCGTCTGGTGGTATTCCGATTGTTTTCATGTGGGCTTCAGGGTAGTTTGTGATTACAACGAAACAGAATAAAGACTAACTTACTTCATTAATTCTTACACCATTAACGACTGACAACATGGAATCAACTAACAAAAGTAGCCGGCGCAGGTTCTTAGGGAACACTGCTGCCATTGGCGCCATAGGTGCTATCGGCGCAAGTCAACTGATTAAATCCTGTTCCACAAGCCCGGAAGCAAGCACCGGGACTGTAACAGAGCCAACCATTCTTCCAGTAGCCATCGACGGGAAGCCACTCAGAGCAGGAGTGGTAGGTTGCGGCGGACGCGGCTCCGGTGCAGCCCTCGACTTTCTCAACGCAGGTCCGAATCTGAGCATTGTGGCCATTGCCGATGTTTTCCAGGACAGGATCGACGATATCCGGAAAACACTGAAAGACAAAAAGGATGTGGAACTGGCTGATGCCAACTGCTTTGTGGGATTTGATGCCTACAAAAGGTTGCTGGAAGTGGACCTGGACATTGTGATCCTGGCTACTCCTCCATTCTTCCGCCCCGAGCACTTCCAGGCCTGTGTGGAAGCACGCAAGCATGTATTTTGTGAGAAACCGGTGGCAGTAGACCCGGTGGGAGCTCGTGCCGTAATGGCAGCCTCCAAGCAGGCAGAAGCTGCCGGATTATGCGTGGTAACCGGAACTCAGCGTCGTCACTCCTGGAACTACCAGAATGTATTGGCTCGCATCAATGCAGGGATGATGGGAGATATTGTATCTACCAATGTATATTGGAACCAGAACAAACTGTGGCACCGGGAGAAGCAGCCCGACTGGACCGAAATGGAGTTTATGATCCGTGACTGGGTGAACTGGACCTGGCTCTCGGGTGACCACATCGTGGAACAACATGTTCACAACATCGACGTAAGCAACTGGTTTGTGGGAGGCCACCCTGTTTCAGCCATGGGAATGGGTTCCAGGCTGAGAAGACCCACGGGCGACTGCTACGATAACTTTGCCGTGGACTTCGTATATGACAAGGAAATTCACATGAATTCCCAGTGTCGCCAGATTAACGACTGCGCCAACAGTGTTAGCGAGCAGATCAGGGGTACCAAAGGCTACTCCGACGGCGAAGGCACCATATGGAGTCCCGAAGGGGAGGTGCTTTATAGCTGGGAATCCCCGGTAGATGCTGCCGGTGAAAAGATCCAGAACAGCCCTTATGTACAGGAGCACATCGACCTGGTCACCGCCATTCGTGAAGGAAACCAGATCGTAGAAGCTGAAGAGACCGCTATTTCCGTACTGACTGCCATCATGGGGCGCGAGTCGGCCTATACAGGCAAAAAAGTGACTTGGGAAGAAATGATGGGATCGGATATGGTACTGGGACCCCAGGGTGAGCTCGCGATGGGACCGGTTGATATAAAGGCTGTGATTCCAATTGCAGGATCAGCACCAGAGTAATCATACATCCTCTTGCCGTGTTAACGGCGTATTGAACAGAAAAACGGGTTGCCCCAATTGGAGCAACCCGTTTTTCTTTCTTCTCTTTCCGGATTCATTTAAGTTTCAATGGGATGTTCCTGAAGCAACCTTTTACTTTTACAAGGTATTCTATTTTCGATCGTATTGAATATGCTAGAACGAATCCACCTTGGCATAGGCCTCAATGACCGCCATTTCTCCTTCCTTGCCCGGCTTGGAATTTCCGTGTTCCATGCCCATGATGCCTGTAAAACCCTTATCGTGGATGTGCTTGAATACATTCAGATAATTGATCTCCCCGGTGGTGGGTTCTTTTCTTCCCGGATTATCGCCCATCTGGAAATATCCGATTTCCTCCCAGGTGAGACCGATATTTTGAATCAGGTTTCCTTCATTTTTTTGCATGTGGTAGAT
>SPBY01000036.1 GCA_004525825.1 Bacteroidia bacterium | reverse complement strand
CAGGTGACCGTTACTGGAACCGTCACCGGGGCAGAGGATGATGCACCTGTGCCAGGTGTAAACATCCTTGAAAAGGGTACCACTAACGGGACCATCACTTCTGCTAATGGGACCTACTCCATTACGGTGGGCACCGACGCGGTACTGATGTTCTCCTTTATAGGCATGGTCACCCAGGAAGTTACCGTGGGTGCACAAACACTTATTGATATGGTTCTTTCCAGCGGTGCTACGGACCTTGAAGAGATTGTGGTGATTGGATATGGTACTGCCGCAAAGGCTTCGCTCACAGGCGCTGTAGCTTCGGTTAGGGGTGATGAATTGAAACAATCCCCGTCCACCAACTTCAGTAATACCCTGGTGGGACGTGTACCTGGTCTTTTTGCCTATAACCGAAGCGGTGAACCGGGCTATGACGGAGCCACCCTGAGGATTCGGGGTGCCAATACCCTGGGAGATAACAATCCCCTGGTGGTAATAGATGGTATCCCCAATCGTAGCCTTGAAAGGCTGGATCCTGCCATGATTGAGAGCTTCGTGGTATTGAAGGATGCTTCGGCTGCCATTTATGGTACCCAGGCTGCCAACGGCGTAATCCTGATCACCACCAAGCGGGGCAGGGTAGGGAAACCGACCATCACCCTGGATATGAATGTGGGTGGACAGCAACCCACGGTGATCCCGGATATGGCCGACGCAGCCACCTATTCCACCATGCTGAATGAAATATCCTATTACAACAATCCGGGCGGTGGACTGAATCAGGTATACACTCCGGCCGACATTCAGGCTTATGCCGATGGTTCCGATCCCTGGGGACACCCCAATACTGACTGGTTCAATACGGTATTTAAACCCTGGTCCCTGCAGCATTATGAGAATGTTTCTGTAAGAGGAGGAAGCGACAGACTAAAATATTACATGTCATTTGGAAATAAATTCCAGGACGCCGTTTACTACAACAGTGCTACCTATTATTCTCAGCAGGACTTTAGAAGCAACATCGATGGAAAAATCACAGAGAACATAGATATTTCCTTTGATGTGGCTGGTCGCTCCGAGAACAGGCACTTCCCGACGGTGAGTCAGTGGGACAGTTTCAGGATGCTGATGCGCGGAAAGCCTAATATGCCTGCTTTCTGGCCCAATGGGGATCCCGGACCTGACATTGAATATGGCCACAATCCATCAGTGACCACTACCGATGCCACCGGCTATAACGATGACAAAAACTATTACCTGGAGACCAACCTCAGGCTGAATGTGAAGATCCCCTGGGTGGAAGGCCTTGCTGTGCAGGGTAACTTCTCCTATGACAAACGTTTCCGTTATCAGAAGGTCTGGCAGACTCCGTGGTATCTGTACACCTGGGATGGAAATCCTGAGCATATCACTGAAAAAGGCCAGCGGGGACTCGCTGCGCCACAGTTGACCCAAAGAGCCAATGATGATTATAAACTGACCTACAACGCGTATATAACTTATGATCGCGTAATGTCCGGACATACGATAAAAGTCATGCTGGGTACTGAAAATCAGAAGGGATTAAATAACTGGATGTACGCATTCCGGAAGAATTATGTATCCAGTGAAATTGAACAATTGTTTGCCGGAGCCACTGACCAGTTTATGTCCAACGACGGTTCAGCCTCCCAGTTTGCACGCAGATCCTACTTCGGTCGTTTCAACTACAACTATGCAAATAAATACCTGGTGGAATTCGTCGCGCGTTATGACGGTTCTTATATGTTTGATGATGCCTGGGGCCTTTTCCCGGGAATCTCCGTAGGATGGCGCATTGTGGATGAAGCCTTCTGGGCAAATAACATCGCTTTCTTCGACGAATTCAAAATCCGCGGATCCTGGGGACAAACCGGAAACGACAGGATTTACTATGATGGATCGCTTCAGGAATACAAATACCTGACCCTGTACGGATTTGTGAATAACAGATCTTATGTGTATAACGTGAATGAGGATAACAAACTACTCTATGAACAGGCGGTTCCCAACCCGAATGTAACCTGGGAGGTGGCATCCCAGTTTAACGTGGGTATCAACACTGCATTTCTGAATAACCAGATGACCTTTGAGGCCGATTACTTCCATAACCTGAGGACCAATATCCTGTGGAGACGCAATGCATCTGTTCCTTCCTCAGCCGGACTTTCCTTGCCGCCTGAAAATATTGGTGAGGTGCTAAATCAGGGATTCGAGTTTGTTCTTGGATACAATGGCAGTTCAGGTACAGGAAATGTCAGGTATAACATTTCACTGAATGGGAGTTATGCCCATAACGAGATCCTTTTCTGGGACGAAACCCCGGGCATTCCCGAGTACCAGCAATCCACCGGTGCGCCCATGGGAGCCGCACTCTATTACGAAGCCGATGGTATCTTTGTGGACCAGGCCGATGTGGATGCCTATCCTCACTGGGCAGGTGCCCAACCCGGCGATGTCAGGTTCAGAGATGTCAACGACGATGGAGTGATTGATGGTCTGGACAGGGTCCGGCAGGATAAAAGTGGTTTGCCCTTTTTTACAGGCGGACTATCGGCCAGTGTGTATGTAGGCAATTTCGATGTTTCCATTCTGTTCCAGGGAACCACTGGTGCTGTTGCTTATATAAATCCTGAATCGGGAGAGATCGGCAACTACTATAATGATCAGGCTGTCAACCGGTGGACTCCCACCAATCCAAGCTCCGAATACCCAAGGGCCTGGAACCGGGACAATGAATACTGGCGTAGCCAGGGCAATACTTATTGGCTCCATAACACCAACTACCTCAGGCTGAAGAACATTGAGATTGGGTACAATCTTCCAAGCAAGGCTGTGAACTCCATTGGCATTGAAGAATTCCGAATCTATGCCAATGCATTGAATTTGTTTACTTTCTCACCAGAGAAACTGATAGATCCGGAGCTTACTTCAGGACAGGCCTATCCCCTGCAGCGGATTATTAACTTTGGACTGACCATAACCTTTTAATCACTCAGACTATGAAACAGATACTTAAAATTTTTATAATTCTTCTGATAGTGGGTCTGACAAGTTCATGCGAGAAAGACTTTCTTAAGCTTGATCCCTTATCAGATTATTCAGATGCAGCTGTATGGAACGATCCTGCACTGATTGAGACCTTTGTGAATAACATCTACCGAAACGCCCTGGGATTCCCCTATTCCATCGAGAGGCTTTCTGATTATGTGGATGAATCCCACTTTACTCCCGATTGGGATGTGACCAACTTCAACAAAAGCCTGATTACCTCTGATGGACTCATGGGTTGGCAGGTAGACTGGGCAACTCCGCATACCCTTCATTTCAGATGGGCCCCCCTTTACAGCAATGTAAGGGCCTGCAACATCTTTTTTGAGAAGACAGAGGGAGTGGACTTCGGAGACGATCAGATTGAAGTTGACAGGATGAAAGGGGAGGTCCATTTTCTACGTGCCTACACCTATCATTATCTGGCAGCTCTCTATGGGGGTGTCCCCATCATCGATCAAGCCTATGGTTTGGACAGCGAGTTTGAGATTGCCAGGAGTAGCTACGAGGAGACCATGAATTTCATTATTGCTGATTTGGACGCAGCGGCCGCTTTGCTTCCTGCAGAAGCTGCTAAGGCAGGTCAGGCCACGGAGGGTGCTGCCCTGCACCTGAAGGCAAGGGCCTTGCTCTATGCTGCCAGTGACGTGCATCATACCCAGGCCTCATACGCTCCTGGATACGGCAATCCTGAGCTTCTTGGTTATACCGGCGGTTCTCAGGCTTCAAGATGGCAGGCAGCCAAAGACGCTGCTGTGGCTGTCATTGGGCTTAATCGCTATGGATTGGTGAATGACAATCCTGCTCCGACCGATGATATTGCGCAGAATTTTATGGACTACTTCATCTCATACGGCTATGAAAATGAGGATATCCTCCTGCAATATTTCACTCCCAAAACAGATGAAAACTGGGATGGCTATAATCCGGCACTCTATTGTGGTCCCAATGGCTACCACAACTGGGGGAATAACTGTCCTCTGGGTGAGCTGGTGGATGACTATGAAATGGCCGATGGGACCAGCTTTGACTGGAGCAATCCGGTACACAAGGCTGATCCTTACACCAACCGTGAGGCCAGGTTCTATGCCACCATCCTGCATGAAGGATCCAGTTGGAGGGTGCGTCCCTCGGATGTGCAGGGCATCGATCCATGGAACAAGATCCAGGTGGGACATGTCTATGATATGAGTGGTACAATGATTGTTCCCGGGGTAGATACCCGGAGCGGTCCCATTGAGGACTGGAACGGAGGTAAATCCGGTTACTATGTACGGAAATTTGTGGATATGACTGTGGATCCCCAGTACGTGAAGCAGGATATTCCCTTCCGTCATTTCCGCTATGCTGAAGTCTTGCTGAATGCTGCCGAGGCATGCATTGAACTGGGTGAGGATGGTAACGCTCAAACCTATCTCAATATGATCCGACAGCGGGCCGGACAGCCTGATATCACAGCCACAGGTGCTGCACTTGTGGATGCCTATCGTCACGAACGTCGCATCGAGATGGCTTACGAGGATCAACGATTCTGGGATGTTCGCCGATGGGTAATTGGTCCCGATGCTTACCACCAGACCCATGCGGTGGATGTGAGGTATGAAACCGATCAGGCAGCCACCAACTATCGCCAGGCGGATGGAAGTACCTGGGGTACCCCCATCTTTGCCGAAAAGGAGCTGGGCGGGGACGCCCGAGCCTGGGACAATAAGATGTATTACTTCCCCATTATGCGGGATGAAATGAATAAAAACACTCTATTAATACAAAATCCTGGTTATTAGAGTTAAGTGATGATAAGTGTTAAGGCCATCCTTCCACCTGAAACAGGGTGGTTGGATGGCCTTAATTTTTAGTATGTAATTTTTGGTTTTCATTATTACCTTTATTGGCTAAATCCAACATTGGGCAAATCCAACACAACTATGATAAAACTACTGCGATCCTCTGGGAGAATATTAATGGCCACTGCTATCTGTATCTTTTGTCTTGCCGGTATAAGGTCCGGCGCTGTTTCCGGTGAGGGCGACCCTCCTGACTGGGAGAACCAGGCGGTCTTTAATATCAACCGGGAAGCACCCAGGGCATGGTTTGTGCCCTTCCGGGATGTGGACAAGCTTGGGGAATCAAGCCCAATGGAATCGAGCCTGATCCAATCTTTGAATGGATCCTGGAAGTTTCACCTGGCACAGAATCCTGGCGAACGGCCGGTGGATTTTTTCAAAGAGGATTATGATACGGGCGATTGGGACCTGATCCCTGTGCCTTCCAACTGGGAAATGCAGGGATATGATTATCCCATCTATACCAATGTGAAGTTCCCCCATGAAAAGAATCCACCCTTCATGCAAAAGCATTACAATCCCACGGGATCTTATCTTACAGATTTTACCCTCCCTGAAGGATGGGAGGGCAAGGAGATCTACCTGCATTTTGGCGCGGTTAGTTCAGCCATGTATGTCTGGATCAATGAGCAGCAGGTG
Organism: Bacteroidia bacterium; assembly: GCA_004525825.1. Lineage (GTDB taxonomy): Bacteria > Bacteroidota > Bacteroidia > Bacteroidales. The sequence continues at coordinate 7,148 of SPBY01000036.1, read as the reverse complement.
GGATACAGCGAGGATAGCAAAACTCCTGCAGAATTTAATATTAGCCCTTATCTCAGAGAGGGTAAAAATTCCATGGCGGTGCTGGTGTATAAATGGAGTGACGCCTCTTACCTGGAGGACCAGGATTTCTGGCGCATGGGGGGAATTACCCGGGATGTTTTCCTGATGGCAAGAAATTCCTGCCACATCAGGGATTTCAGGGTGGAAGCCGGACTGGATGAATCATACCGGGACGGAACATTCAATCTGCAGGTGGAGCTGGTTAACCTGGATAAAGATTCAGTTCCGGCCTGTTCTGTGCAGGCTACTTTGCTGGACGACCAGGAGAATGTGATTATGGACGAGACCCTGGCGGTGGACCTGAAAGAGGGAACAGGATGGGCGAAGATGGAAAAACGTTTTGACCATGTGAAGCAGTGGTCGGCCGAGATTCCTAATCTCTACCAGCTTCGAATCCAATTAAAAGATGAGCAGGGCGAAGTCATTGAAGCCATTCAACAGGATGTGGGATTCAGGACCGTGGAGATCAGGGATGCCAAATTGCTGGTCAATGGCAAATATATATACCTGAAAGGGACAAACCTTCATGAGCACCACGATGTGAACGGACATGTGATGGATGAGGAGACCATGTTGAAGGATATTCTTCTAATGAAAAGCCACAACCTCAATGCGGTCCGGACCTCCCATTATCCCCAGGCGGAGCGCTGGTACGAACTGTGCAACAAGTATGGTCTCTACCTGGTGGATGAAGCTAATATCGAGGCCCACGGAATGGGTTATGGGGATGAATCACTGGCTAAGGATTCAAGCTGGATGGCAGCCCACTTATTCAGGACCGAAAATATGTTTGAACGGGATAAAAATCAGCCTTCCATCATCATCTGGTCGCTGGGAAATGAATCCGGCAATGGAATCAACTTTGAAGCAACCTATAAGTATTTGAAGGATAAGGATTCCACCAGGCCAGTTCAATATGAACAGGCACGCACTGGAGATAATACGGATATTATCTGTCCCATGTATATGCGGATGGAAGCGATGGAAAGGTATGCTACGGGAGCTACCGGAACGCCCACCCGGCCCCTGATTCAATGTGAATATGTCCATGCCATGGGAAACAGTGTGGGCAATATGCAGGATTATTGGGATCTGATCGAAAAGTATGAGGTCCTGCAGGGCGGATTTATCTGGGACTGGGTGGACCAGGGATTGCTCACTTCCAATGAAGAAGGGGAGAAGTTCTGGGCCTATGGCGGAGATTTCGGTCCCGAAGATGTGCCTTCCGATGGAAATTTCTGTATCAACGGAGTGGTGAATCCCGACCGGGGCATTAAACCCACCCTGCTTGAGGTGAAAAAGGTATATCAAAACATAGGATTCAGTGCCACGGATCTTAGCAAAGGAGTTATTTCCCTGGAAAACAAATACTCATTTCTGAACCTGGATCGCTTCAACTTTACCTGGACGATCCGCTCGGATGGAGAGAGTCTCCAATCGGGCCATATGGATGGAGTAAACCTTGCACCAGGGGAGAAGAAAGAATTCAATCTGGGGTACAGCATTGATCCTCAGCCGGGTAAGGAATATTTTCTGAACGTTGAAGCCTCTCTGAAAAGTGCAGACGGCCTTGTAGATGCTGGCACCATGCTGGCCAGGGAGCAGTTTCAGCTGCCCTACAATTTGCCTGCTCTGGCTGATCAAAGAGATTATCCAGCGCTATCCTACAAGAAGAACAAAAAGGCCACCACAGTCACAGGAGAGTCTTTTTCGCTAGAGTTTGACCCCCTCAGAGGCATGATTACAAAATTTGTATCTGAGGGCCAGGATCTGTTTCTCAGTGGTCCGGTGCCCAACTTCTGGCGAGCGCCCACTGACAATGATTTTGGGAACAACAACCATAAGCGGGCTCGCGTCTGGAGGAAATCCGTAGAGAGAAGCGAGGTGACAGAAGTGAAAGTGGGGCAGGAGAAATCAGGTCCCGTGAGCATTGCAGTCAGTTCTGTACTGAATGACCTGGATGGGAGGCCCATGGCCGACTATACTTCACTTTACGTGATCAATGGTCTGGGTGAAGTAACTGTCACCAGTGAAATTATAATGACAGCTGAAAAACTCCCTGAATTGCCCAGATTTGGGATGAACATGGTAATGCCGCGCAATTTTGAAACCCTTACCTGGCTGGGGAGAGGACCACATGAATCCTACCAGGATCGAAAAACCGGAGCCTTCGTGGATCTCTATTCAGGAAGTGTGGGTGATCAGTACTGGCCCTACATCCGCCCCCAGGAGAATGGGAACAAGGAGGATGTGAGGTGGGCGGCCATTACCAATCAGGAAGGATCGGGAATTCTTTTCCAGGGAGCCCCATTGATCTCTGTGTCGGCCCATCACAACATCATGGAGGATTTTGAATCCATAGAGCGCTCAGATGGCAGACATGTTGAAGGTGTCAGGCCTGTCAACCGACACACCGTAGATGTAAAACCCAGAGATCTGACTTCTGTAAACATCGATTATAAGCAGATGGGTGTGGGGGGTGACGATAGCTGGGGAGCACCCATACACAAGGAGTACCGCCTAAGCGGACAAACGTATAGTTATACTTTCAAAATGATCCCTGTTCATAATTTCCAGACACCCTAAGAAAGCAGTAAATGGACAGAAATGGCTCAATGCGGAATCTGGAAGATCCGGATGTTCAATGGGATGTGGTAATTATCGGCGGTGGAGCTTCGGGACTGGGAGCTGCCCTGGAAGCAGCAAGCCGGGGATATAAAATTCTACTGCTGGAGCAGGACGACTTTGCCAAAGGCACCTCCAGCCGGAGCACAAAACTGGTTCATGGCGGAGTTAGGTACCTGGCCCAGGGAAATATATTGCTGGTGCTGGAGGCCCTGAAGGAGAGGGGGCGGCTGAAGTTAAATGCACCTCACCTGGTGAAGGATCAGCCTTTTGTGATCCCATGTTACTCATGCTGGTGCGTACCCTTCTATACCATAGGCCTGACCCTATACGACCTGATGGCCGGAAGGCTGAGCATCGGTCGATCGGTACCCCTGTCAAAGATGGGGGTAAGCAAAGCGCTGCCCGCCATTAAAACCCACAAGCTCAGAGGAGGCGTTCGTTATTATGATTGCCAGTTCGACGATGCCCGGCTGGCCGTGAACCTGGCCCAGACCATCACGGAACAGGGAGGTGTGGTCATTAACCATATGAAGGTGAACGGATTGATGACGAAGGACGGGAAGATATCCGGGGTAGAAGCCGGGGACAGGGAGACCGGGAAGCAGTATCAGATAGCTGCCAGGGTGGTGATCAATGCCACCGGGGTGTTTGTGGATGACATATTAAAAATGGAAAATCCTGAGGCAAGGGATGTGGTCAGGCCCAGCCAGGGGATACATCTGGTCATGAACCAGGATTTTCTGAAGGGCGGGGAGGCCTTGATGATTCCCAAGACCTCTGACGGGAGGGTGCTTTTTGCCGTTCCCTGGCACAACAGGTTGGTGCTGGGCACCACCGATGTGGAGAAGAAGGTCGCCGAGCTGGAACCGGTGGCCGAAGAAGGAGAGGTGGAATATATACTGGAGACTGCCGGACGTTTCATGGAGCATGCTCCCAAACGCGAGGATGTATTGGCTGTATTTACCGGTCTGCGCCCCCTGGCCGCCCCAAGCGGGGAAGGAAAGCGTACCAAGGAGATATCACGGGGACATAAGATCCTGGTTTCGAAAGGAGGTTTGGTGACCCTCACCGGGGGAAAATGGACCACGTACCGGAAAATGGGGGAGGACGTGGTCAACAGGGCCCTTAGCCTGGCAGGATTGCCTGCCAAAGAGTCTGTCACTGCTGCACTTAAGATTCATGGTCATTTGGATGAGGTTGACCGGACAGATCCTCTGTACTGGTACGGGAGCGACAGGAAGCAAATTGACCGCCTGATCGATGAGGATCCTGAATTGGGGCATGTACTGAGCGAAAAATTACATATTTTGGAGGCCCAGGTTGTCTGGGCAGTGAGGATGGAAATGGCTCGAACCGTGGAGGATTTTCTGACGCGCCGCACCAGGGCCATTCAGCTGGATGCCCGTGAATGCATCCGTCTGGCGCCCAGGGTGGCTGAAATCATGGCCAATGAACTGGTACATGACCGGGAATGGGAAAAGAACCAGGTGAAAGCTCTTACTGAGTTAGCTTCGGCACATCTCCTAAACTAACTTACTAACTTACTAACTAACTACTAACATGAGCGCAGCGAATAATAAATACATCCTTTCCCTGGACCAGGGCACCACCAGCTCCAGGGCCATAGTTTTTGACCACTCGGGCAAAATGACCGGTGTGGCCCAGAAGGAGTTCAGGCAGATCTTTCCGGAACCCGGATGGGTGGAGCATGATCCTATGGACATCTGGAATTCCCAGCACCATGTTATGCACGATGCACTGCGGAAGGCAGGCATAGGAGCCGGTGATTTGGCTGCCATTGGAATCACCAATCAGCGGGAGACCGCTGTCCTCTGGGACCGGCTGACCGGCAAGCCGCTTTGCAATGCCATTGTCTGGCAGGACCGCCGGACTTCGGGCTATTGTGATGAGCTGAAGTCCCAGGGTCATAAGGAGATGATCCAGGAGAAGACCGGCCTGGTGATTGATGCCTACTTCTCAGCCACTAAATGGCGCTGGATGTTGGAGAATGTTCCGGGAGCCAGGGAGAAGGCCAATGAAGGACGCCTGGCCCTGGGGACCGTCGATTCCTGGCTGATATGGAAGCTTACAGAGGGAAAGGTGCATGTCACCGATGTGACCAATGCCAGCCGGACCATGCTGTATAATATAAACACCCTGAGGTGGGACGATGAACTGCTGGAGCTGTTCGGGATTCCCCGGAGCTTGTTGCCGGAAGTAAAATCCTCTTCCGAGGTCTACGGTGAGACCGCCCAGGGTACGCTTTCACTTCCCGTTCCCATAGCTGGAATAGCCGGGGACCAACAGGCAGCTACCTTCGGACAAATGTGCCTGACGCCCGGATCGGTTAAATGTACCTACGGCACCGGGTGTTTTATACTTTGCAATACAGGGGAAAAGCCAGTTCTCTCGGGCAACAACCTGGTGACCACCATTGCCTGGCAGGTGGGCAACAAGACCACCTATGCCCTGGAGGGTAGCATATTTATCGGAGGAGCGGTGATACAGTGGCTGAGGGACGGTCTGGGCATCATTAAAAAATCGGCCGATGTGGAGAAACTGGCCGAATCGGTCGACGACAACGGGGGTGTTTGTTTTGTGCCTGCCTTTACCGGACTGGGGGCCCCCCACTGGGATCAGTATGCCAGGGGTATGATCGCCGGGCTTTCCCGGGGAACTACGGCTGGCCATATCGCCAGGGCGGCACTGGAAAGCATTGCCTTCCAGGTGAATGATGTGATGGGTGCCATGGAGGATGATGCGGGCATGAAGATTGGAGAGTTGCGTGTGGACGGAGGAGCAGTGGTCAACGACCTGTTGATGCAGTTCCAGGCCGACCTCCTGGGTATCCCTGTGATCCGACCCGAGAACATTGAAACCACCGCATTGGGAGCTGCCTACCTGGCAGGTCTCGCCGTAAAATTTTGGGCCTCGGTGGACGAGATTGGAGAGCAATGGGCCATGGACCGGACTTTCACCAGCAAAATATCTGAAGAAAAGAGGAATACGCTGATAAAGGAGTGGGACAAGGCAGTCTCCCGAACCCGTTCCTGGGAAAATAGGTGAAAAGTAAAAGGCTAATAATTAACATACTAACTACTATCTACTAACCACTAACTTTTTACATATGAACGAATACATGGCAGAATTTATCGGAACCTTCCTCCTGATTCTCCTGGGGAACGGAGTGGTGGCCAATGTGAGCCTAAAAGATACACTAGGACATAATGGTGGCTGGATAGTTGTCTCCCTGGGGTGGGGATTGGGTGTTTTTGTGGGGGTTTCCGTGGCCGGACCTGTATCGGGCGCTCATATCAACCCTGCGGTGACACTCGGACTGGCTGTGGCCGGAAAATTTGCCTGGAGCCAGGTGCTGCCCTTCATAGTGGCGCAGATGCTGGGCGCTATGACTGGAGCCCTTACCGTTTGGCTCTTCTACCGTCACCATTTCAACCGGACCGAGGATCCGGGTGCCCAGCTGGGCTGTTTTTCCACAACTCCTGCCATCCGGAAGCTCATGAATAATTTCATCAGCGAAGTGATCGGTACCTTTGTGTTGATCTTTGTGATCCTTTACATCTCCGAGCCCACCATTTCACTTGGCGTGGACGAAAACGCGAAGATCGGACTGGGTACCCTGGGGGCTCTTCCCGTAGCACTGCTGGTGACGGCCATCGGGCTCTCCCTGGGAGGGACCACCGGTTATGCCATCAACCCGGCACGGGACATGGGTCCGCGTATCATGCACACCTTGTTGCCCATGGAGCATAAGGGGAGCTCCGACTGGAGCTATGCATGGATCCCCTTCATAGGACCCTTCACAGGAGCTCTGGTAGCGGCTCTGTTGTACCTGCTGCACAATCTGATTTTCCTCTAGGCCTATTCGTAGCGCAAAGCCAGTATAGGATTGGTCCTTGCGGAACGGAAGGCATGGTAGAGTACGGTAAGGATGGCCACTGTGGAGGTCACAAGAGCTGTTAATATAAACAGGTCCGGTTTTAGTTCGATCCGGAAGGAGAATTCATTTAGCCACCGGTTGGCGATAAACCATACTGCCGGCAGGGCGATCACCAGTGAGATAAGCACGTAGAGCGAGAAATCCCGGATCATCATCAGGGTAATCTGGTGCTCCAGGGCTCCCATGGATTTGCGGATCCCGATCTCCTTGGTCCTTCGCTGGGCCGTAAAGGAAGCCAGCGCAAAGAGTCCCAGGGCGGCGATGATCATGGCCACCACGGTAAAGATCTTCAACAGGATGGACATTCTCTCCTCACCCTGGTACATGTTGTCGATAGCCTCTTCCACATAGGTGTAATCAAAGGGGTACTGGGGCAAGATCTCTTCCCATTTTTCCTGAATAAATGCCAGTGCCTCCTGAGGCTCATTATCGCTCAGCCGGACCACCATATGCCCTAAATATTCCAGGGGCATTGGGGCGATTGCCATGGGTTCAATCTCGT